>NZ_JBLXIB010000019.1:0-33705 GCF_048269745.1 Zunongwangia sp.
ACAACAATTGCGGCTTTGTGTCCTGCGGACACAACCGCACAAGCATAAAAGTCGGGAATTTTAGCTATCTTAGTTTCTAAACAATCTGCAACTGATTGTTATACAAATCCGTTGGCAAACATTTATCGCTCATACTTTTAAATATGATTAAATATGAAATAAAAAGGTCTAAACAAAGTGTTGGAAATTTTATACCTGTTGGATATGATTTTAAAACAATTAAAAAATCAGAATTAGATTCACACTTAAATAACGGGTGGTCATTTATTAGAAAAAAATATTTTATAATTACATCCATATTAGATTGGTGGAAAACATTAAAAAATGGAGAAAAAATCGCTTTTTTTGCTATTATTGTTTCCGCTTTTGTTTATTCTTTTTTTTGGTTAGTTGATAATCATTTAGATAATAAATATCAGAACTTAAACGATAAATACAATTCTCTAAATGCTGATTACAATCGTTTACAACAGACATTAATTTTGACTTCTGACTCATTAAATAAAGAACGTGAAAAGATTGAAACCATATCAAAGCCATTGCAATCCAAAACATCTTCTGATAAAAATCAAGCCGACAAAAAAAATATATCTGATTAAAAAAACGATTTGCCAACAACGTATATAAAAAATAGCTAGGTTCTTTCTAAATCGTAAATTTTGGTATATTTGGTAGGTCGCCAAATCTTTTGATTTGGCATTTGAAAAGTAAAGATAAAATCAAAATGCAAAAGTTTTGGCTTATTTTATGACGGAAAATTAATAACTAATTTCTACGCTACTTTTCATATACAATCACGTTGTAAAACATTAGACCAAATCATATGAAGAAATTTTTAGACAATGTTTTCAAGCCATATATCTTTCCCCTTATATTATTAGTAATTGGAGCATATTTAAAAATTGGAGATAATTTTAAAGAAGCAACAGAATTTTTTTCAAATCAATCAGAATCAATTTCTAAAATATTTAACTACCAATTTTATGTTTGGGAAATATTAATTTATTTAGCTTCTGCGTACTTAATCTTATATATAATCAAAAAGATTAGAGCTGGAAAAGGAGAAAGTAAAGAGACTAAAAAAATGCTAAAAGTGATTAGGAACTCGCCGAAAAAAATGCACGTCGTTAATGAATCTAATGGCGATAAATATATTTTTAAGTATAAAGCGAATGTAGATGAGGAAGAATACGTTTTTGATAAATTCCAAGCTTTTTGTTTGAACTGTAGAGATAAGCCAATCGTTATGGAAGACAATATTTATGATGGAAGTTTCACTTGCCAATGTAATCGAAGACTTGAATATGAATTTAACCGAAATGTTAAAAATCAAATAAAATCTGAATTTGAATCACACAGATTGCGTTAAAATAACGTTTTACAACAACGGCTATAGTTCATTGCGGCGGAATTTCCTCTCGGAAATTCCTGCGTATTTACTAACTTTGATTTACGGCGGAAAGAATCCTGCGGATTTTTCCGCAACGAAACCATAGCCAAAACCGTTGTGCAACATATAGAAAAACTGAAATTGTGAAATTAAAAATTGGAATATTAATTATACTTCTTTGCCAAATTGCAAAAGCACAGCAATCGGAAATGAGTGTGAATCAAAACCAGTATAATTCTGATTTTGTTGCTAATTCCGAACTTAAAGAACAATTTGATACAAAAATAAAATCCAAAAAAGAATTTGAATTAATTGCTTTACCGAATACTGATGGAAAAATTTCAGTATTTATTAAAAATAATTCTTCTGATACAATTTCAATCTCTCATCAGGACTTTAAAATTTACATTCTACAAGAAGCTATGGACGAAAATGGAATTTGGAAG
Organism: Zunongwangia sp.; assembly: GCF_048269745.1. Taxonomy (NCBI): domain Bacteria; kingdom Pseudomonadati; phylum Bacteroidota; class Flavobacteriia; order Flavobacteriales; family Flavobacteriaceae; genus Zunongwangia; species Zunongwangia sp. The sequence goes on from NZ_JBLXIB010000019.1 coordinate 1,837, forward strand.
CCAATAGAATATTGGGAAAGTTCTGATTGCGGAAACAGTTTTGGAAAAATTAAAATTGAGCCAAATGGAATAATTGAGACTAAATCGACAAAATATAATGGAAATTTTAAAACCAAAATTCGATTTAAGTTAAGTGAAAATAATAAAGTGTATTATTCCAATTCAATAATTGGAGATATTAATCCGAATAAATTGATTTTGCCAACTGATTTCAGTTTTACTTGGCCTTTAGCAATAATGGAAAACTTAGGAAATAAAACACCAATGGAATTACAAAAAAAAGTAGTTTTCCTAGAACCTAATGGAATGGAAGAATTTAATGAGTTTTTTGAGAAATCAATGAGCAAAAAAAATTGAAAAATACGTTGCACAACAATGCGTATAGCCAATTGTGGCTAAATACTTAGTCGATATTCGATGTTTTTAGCTATATTTATTTTAAGCGGACAAAACCTGACAAACCAATCCGCAACTGGCCATACTCAAAACCGTTGTGCATAATGCCGAAAAAACGACAAACAAAAAATGAAATTGAAAAATAGTATATTATTAATAGTCCTTTTGTTGAACATTTTACTTGGTTGTAAAACTTCCGAAGAGAAGAACATTCATCAAAAAATTGAAAATGACACGGAGGAAATATTTAACAAAATAGTTGAAATTAGAAGGAACTTCCACGAAAATCCCGAATTGGCTGGAAATGAAAAAAGAACCTCTGAAACTATTGCAAAATACTTATCGAATTTAGGATTAGAAGTTAAAACTGGTGTCGCAGGTTATGGTGTTATTGGAGTTTTGAAAGGTAAGAAAGAAGGGAAAAATATAGCTTGGAGAGCCGATATTGATGCTCTACCAAATGATTTTCCTGACGAAGTTCCTTTTAAATCAAAATTTAAAGGAATACAACACGGTTGCGGACACGATGTTCATATGGCAATTGGACTTGGGATAGCTGAAGTATTAGCTAAAAACAAAAAATCATTGAAAGGGACAGTATATTTTATATTTCAACCAGAAGAAGAAACATTTGTTGGAGCAAAAAATATTGTTAATAGTAAACTGTTTTCGGAATTGAATATTGATGAAATATATGCATTACACGTAACCAATTTACCAGTTGGTGAAATATTGGTAAAACCAAATGAAATATTTGCATATCAAAAAAGAGTAAGGATTATGATGAAAAACGATTTATCGAGCAAGGAAATAAAAGCATTAACAAAGAAAATTTTCAATTCGTTATCTCGTCCCAAAAATGAAAGTAAACCTTGGGATCTTTCACAAATGAATAATCCAAGCATTGGACTTTCAAATCCAAATACAATTTTCAAAGATTATTTAATAATTGACGAAAAATTTACTGAATATTCTAAATCAAACGAATTGATTTTAGAAACAAATTTGTATGAAACCAACAAATCAAATTTGAATCAAATTATTCCCAAAATTAAAGAAGTGATTGAAACGAATGGTTATAAAAATAAACTTATTTCTATTTCATTTATCCAAGAAAATCCAACCGTTCATAATGACACAGAATTGACAAACAAGGCAATAAATATTCTTGGTGAAAATCAAAAAAAGCTTATTGATTATGGGCAAATTCCATTTTTCAATGACGATTTCACCTATTTTCAACAAAAAATACCAGGTGTATATTTTCTTCTTGGTGGTTCAAATTCTGAAAAAGGAATTATAGCATTGAATCATTCACCAAATTTTGCAGTTGACGAAGAATGCATAAAAATAGGAGTAAAATCCTTTTCATCATTGATTTTTGAAAGGGCTAAATAAAGCACTATGCACAACAATGGTAACCGTTGCACAAGCCAATAATTTCAAAAAATCCTGATTTAAATAAGCCGCTTTAAGCGGTTTTATTGTTTAAAGTTGGTAGCCTATACTCCAAAAATTGGAGTGCTTAGAAGGCTACTTTTTAGTGCTCCTACAAGGTTTTGATAATAAATGGACTGGGCAAGCTGGGCTGCCCCAGTTTTTATACGTTTACCCGAATATTTGAGGTACTTCTTCAGGTTATAGGCAATGGCAGCCAGGTGCATGCACTTATTGGCCTGTTTGATCCCAATTGTGTGAATCTTCCGAAGTCCTAGATGTTCTTTCAAAATACCAAAGACAGGTTCTACCGTGCTCTGGCGCTTACCTTTCATATAACGGCCAAGCCTGCTGTTTACTCGTTGGTTGTTGCGTTCATATTCTTCACGGTAGGCGGTAATGTTGATCCGCTTCTCATGGCTCTTGCCAATACAAGCCGCTTTGATGGGGCAGCCCTTACAATCACTGCGTTTGGTAAAATAGTTATCCTTAAGCGTACCTTTCTCCAACTTCTGTTTCCGGAAGGTTACTTTCTTGCCCTTTGGGCACAACCAGTAGTTCCCTTCTTTTACATACTTGAAGCCTTCAGGGCCACCTTTATACGTACCATGGGCAGGAATGTAACTTTTGATCCCTTTACCTTCCAGGTAATGGTAGTTCTCCCCGCTGCTATAACCAGCATCGGCCAACAGATGTTTCCAAATCAAGCCTTCCCGACGTAAGCGGCGGTTTAAACGCATGGTGGTATCCTGTAAATATTGATTGTCTTTCTTATCGGCATGATATCCATGGATATCAGTGATCACATGGAAACCGGTATCCACTGCCATATTGCAGAGATAATTCAGTTTCCTGGCCTTGCCGGGCTTTACGCTGATACGGGCATCAGGATCTGTAGGACTGTAGTGTGTTTTATTACTAGTATAGCGGCTTCCCTTATTTTTAGCCCCGGGACGCATATCCTGGTCCTGGCTCCACTTTTTGTTTCGGCTCTCAATATCCTGAAGTTCCTTTGGACTGGCGCTGATCTGTTGTTGCTGCTTTGGGGCTTTATTGATCTTGGCTTTGCGGTCACGCTGGCTTTGTACCCGTAACTTAGCAAGATGATTCGCCAGTTCTTCGGCCGGAACTTTAATCTCCAGGCTATCCATGGAGGCGTTGGCTTTTATCGGAGCTGAGTCTATCGCCTGGGTATGTCCCTTGACCAGTCCCGATTCGATACAAAGCTGCAACACTTTGGTAAAGACTTCTTCAAAGATATCATCCGGAAATAACTGCCGGGTACGGCTTAGGGTACTATGCCAAGGAAGTTCTTCATCCACATCATAGCCCAGAAAATAGAGGATATCCAAACGCATTGAAGCATGAGTTATAACACCGCGGTCGGTAATCATATTTTCCAAATAGCCGACCAAACAAAGTTTAAAAAATACCACCGGGTCAATACTTTTTTGACCGCTGGTACCGTAAAACTTTTGGGTAAGTCTATAGAGAAAATCTAGAGATAGCGCGTCTTTTAAACGCCTGTAAAAATTCTCTTCGGGGATCCGGTCACTTAACCGAAAGGAGGTGAAGAGTTTTTCCTGATAATTCTTTTTGCCCTGCATGCAGTAAATTAGCTCTTTTTACTAACTTGTGCAACAGACACAATGGCTATAAGTAATTGCTTGTTCTCGCCTACTTCTGAAAATCCTCGCGGATTTTCAGTTTGGTGTGTACTTGCAAAGTTAACCGCTAAACCACGCAACTACTCATAGCCGAGACCGTTAGCCAAAATAACTCCAGACAAAATTACTTCCTGAAAACAAAACTGAATACGGATGACCAATATTCGATAAAACAGATGGTAATTTTTCAAAAGAAAATGGACAAAAATGCGCTCTGGAAACCGAACTGAACGCAGAAAAAATGGAATCGAAATTCGATAAATTCTGACACTATTTTTCAAACTTCAGAAATAAAAATATAAGATAAATAGAATCTAATTTTGGAGAAAATTGACTGGTATTTTTAGAAAAAATGAGTTTAATCGGACAATATTTGGCTTTAAAGCATTGAACTTCCATATTTAAACGAAATCCGAACAATTGAATCATCAGCAACGCGGAAAAGCAATACATGGAATCAAACTCTCGTTGAATTTCAATTGAAAATTCCGTAAAAATCAAAGAAATTAATTTTGCTTTCCTATAACATTAAAATTGTAGATTTTAAACAAGAATTTTATAGGACAAAAAAAGGAATTTACTTCTTTTCTAACATAAATTTCTAAAAAATTGACATTTGATAAATCTGACTATTTCCAACAAAAATGAGAACTGAAAACCAAGCAGAGCGTGTCGTTACATTGGCTAACAATGGTTATAATTCATTGCGGCGGAATTTTCTACCGAAAATCCCAGCATTTTGCTAAATTGTAGCCGTAACCGAAAAGTCCTGACGGACTTTTCCGCAACAAAATCATAACCTAACCCGTTGTAGTGCATTTGAGAAAAACCCGAAATGAACAAGAAAACTATTCATTCAAAGAAAATTATTAGACAAATAAACAAGTCGATTTCTGACTCTGAACACAAATTAAATATCGATTTCTTAAAGAAAGAAAAATATTATAATTATGAAATTGAAGAATGGTACGGAGAAGAGTTTGCAATAAAAGGAGAATTAAGAAAGAAAATTATTGAGACTCTCTTAAAAACGTATTTTGAATGGAAAAATGAACTTGATAAATTAAATAAAGAATATTATTTAGCAATTTGGCTTTATAATCCGAGAATGCTGAAATCAGAAATTGTGTGTGCAATAGATGAAAAAGTAAATTATTACGAAAATGAAAGTTTTTTAGCTTCTAATAAAAATAGTGAATTTGAGCTAAATCAATTTGGATTATTATCGAATGAATTACAAAAATTTACTTGGGACAGAAAAATTGATTTGGACTCTGTTCACGAATGGGAAATAAATTTTCCAAAAGAACAATATGAATCGGAAAAGGAATATAATAAAGACCAAAAATTTTATAATAAACTAATTCGAGAAAAATTTCACGTAGTAGAAAAAGATAACGAAAAAATATATTTTCATCCAAAAGGAGATGTTTGGATTGTAAAGCTGAAATAAAAACGCACTACAACACCGTGTATAATTCATTGCTAGTTATAGCTTACTTACGAAAGTCCTAGCAGACTTTCTATCCGTGGTTTATTTGCTAACTTTAGTGCTTAAAACACGCAACGAAATCATACACAAACACGTTAGCAAATATTTTATAAAAACATCATTTTCAAGTGGACTTCAAAAGATATGTAAAAACTTTATTGATTCTCTTACACTTATTAATACTTGCTTGTGATTCAAATAAAAAAGGAGACGATAATTTTAAAAATGAGGTTAATTCTGATTTAATAGAATCAAATCAAGAAATCATATATAAACTGTCAAACCAAAAAATAAATAAAACGGATATTGAGTGCGCCATACCAGAACAAATACGCTTGTTAGGAGATGATCTTAAGAATTGGTCTTTTATAAAGGAGACCGATTTATCCATTTATACTTCAGACTACGGACCTTTTCCCAAACGCAGCTGTTATTCTTTTATAGAAAATGATTTTACCAATGATGGAGAAAATGACTTCGTTTGTATCATGAAGGATAAAGAAAATGAAATTTTTCAATTGGTGGCATTCAACAATTACCAAAGTGAACCAAAATTTATCGTTATTGACGGAGTTGCAGATTATGGAGAATATGGAATTGGAAACATTCTTTATTATTCAAATAATGATGGCTTTATCTCTAATAAGTTAGGATCTGGAACAGCTCAAATTACTTGGAAAAATAATTCTTATCAAGTAAAGTACTCTGATTAAAACATTTGCTAACATCGGTTAACGAGCAAATAGCGGCAGATCATCGAAAAATGACATTTTTGACTACCTTTAAAAAGATAACTTAACCGATAAATAATCGTTTCCTAAGACCGCTACTTGCGTTAACCGGAGACGTTGCCAGTAATTTATTAAAATGGAAATTACTAAAAAAGAAGTTGAAAAATTAATTGAACTAGAAGAAGAAAATACTTTTAGCAAGCATCTTAAAAATGTAATTAATCGTGACTTTCGGAAAAAAGGAAAAATCAGTTCGAACGAAATAAAATTTTGGAAACAAGATTTTTGGAGTAAGACTATTTATCCAGTTTTCACATTTGAATTTAATAATGACAATCATCTAATAAATATTTCAGACAAAATAAATCCTATAGGTAAAATCTTGAATATAATTATATTTCTTTCATATTCAATCCTGTTTTTGATCCCTATTATAAATGATTTTGAAATTTTAAAAAACTGGAGATTTATTTCAATTTTTGTAGTGATCTTAGCTCTATCAATTATCCTAATTAAAAGCGTGTACAAATTTGAAAAACAAAACCAGCTTGAATATATTGTTGAGTTTTTAGATTTAGAAATTCTAAATGAAAAAAGTAAAAAAGAATGGACTTTAATAAAAATGCTGACACGAGTTTTAATTTATCCCATCTGCATCGGACTTATAATTTTAGCTATTTCGACTCTTTTTCCTGATGGAGAAATAAAGTTGGGATTGGTAAGCATTACTATAGCAGGAGCATATTTATTTACTGATTTGACTATATTGTTAAGAAAAAAAACTACTGGCAACAACGTATATAAAAAATAGCTGCGTCTTTTCTAAACTGGAAATTTTGGTATATTTGATAAGTCGCCAAATCTTTTGATTTGGCTTTTGAAAAGTAAAGATAAAAACAAAATGCAAAAGTTTTGGCTTATTTTATGGCGGAAAGTTAATCGCTAATTTCTACGCTACTTTTCATACACAAACACGTTAGGCAAAATATTAAAAAACTAAAATAAAGACACCAGAAAAATATTGATTATGCATTGCGATATCGAAATGTAAATTCAAATGTGAGGAATTAGATGAAAGCTATTAAATCAACTTTTAATCTTTTAAACATTTATATCTTTATTATAATACACTTTTATAATTACTCTATAAATCGCCCTCACCTATTTGTTTTTGATACTTATAATTTTATGATAAATAACTTATTGAAGTTCATACACAAGAGAATATGCCTGGTGTCTTTTTAGATAAATTGTTCATTGAGAATACGAAAAAAAGGTTCTATCAAATGAAAAATTTGACTGACTTTGTATCATTGCTTAATTATATAGAGTTTAGAGCTTACAAGAAAAAACTCAAGCCTTTAAATATAAAACACTTATACTATCTATCAAAAACTAAAGATGATAGATATATTGTATTTGAAATTCCCAAAAAAAATGGAAAAACGAGGAAAATAAAATCTCCTGATAAACTTATCAAAAGAGCTCAATCTCTTATAAATTTACTATTGCAAATTATATTTGAGAATAATTCTCACTATTCAACAAATGGTTTTTTATTAGGCAAGGATATAAAACGAAATGCAATACCTCACATTAATAAAAATTTTTTACTAAATATTGATATTGAAAATTACTTTCCATCTATAAATTTTAGAAGAGTAAAGGTAGTGCTTGAATTATCACCATTCAACCTTAAGAATGAAAGAGAAACTATAGGATTTTTAATAGCGAATTTATGTACTCACAAAAATTCCTTACCTCAAGGAGCTCCTACTAGTCCGATATTATCAAACATTGTAACTCAAAATTTAGATAGAAAACTATCAAAATTTAGCAACATTAATAAAATTAAATATACTAGATACGCAGATGATCTAAGTTTCTCTTCGAATTGGAATATTTTCAAACCAAAATTTATCGAAGAAATTGAAGAATTAGTTAATTCGGAGAATTTTAGTTTAAATTCTAAGAAAACTAGAGTAAGATCTTTTATGCAGAGACAAGAAGTTACTGGTCTTGTTGTAAATACAAAGCTAAATGTAAAAAGAGAATATTTACAAAAAGTGCGTGCTATGCTTAACAATTGGGAAAAGGGAGGTTTATATTTTGCAACAATGAGATTTAAAGCTCACCAACCAATAAGTAAAATAAATTTTGATTTTAAGGAAGTTTTATTAGGACATTTATCATTCTTAAAATTAATAAAAGGAGAAGATAATCAAGTAATTAAAAAACTTTTAGAAAAATATAATAATTTAAATAATCAAATTGATTACAGCTATATTGATATTAAAAATGTTGAAAAAAAGTTGAATGAGGATAACCTAAAAATGGAAAAAATATTCCTTAATCAAGAATTGCCTGATAACGATAAATTCATATCGTTTTGTACAATTGCATTTCATCAAATAGAAAATTTATTGAATTATTACTATTATAAAAAATTTGAAAATTTTGAAGATTTATTAAACGAATTGATAATTAATAACCAAAAGTTTAAGAGACGTTACAAAACTATTGAAAAGGCAAATCAAAGTTTTAAAAAAATAAGTGACTTAAATATCAATGTTCTTGTTTTCATTTATGAAAAAGAATTCTTTTTCGATAAAAAAATATCCTACGATAAACATATTACTATGCTAAGAGAAATTAGAAATGATGATTCTCACAGATGTAGTGTAATTGATTTTGATAAAGAAGAAATAATAAATGAATACCAAAAAATTGAAACAGAGAGGAAAGACAAAGAAAGTCGAGGTAAAAATTTCGAATATAGTACTAAAATTTCTTGAAAGAAAAAATTATAAATCTGTGAGACGTAATTTAAAAAATATTTCATCTAACATCAGAAAATACTTTGCCTAACACCGTATAACAACAATTGCGGCTTTGTGTCCTGCGGACACAACCGCGCAAGCATAAAAGTCGGTAATTTTAGCTATCTTAGTTTCTAATCAATCCGCAACTGATTGTTATACAAACACGTTAGCGGTCATTAAAACCGACACTTTTAACCAAATGATAAATTAAGCAAACTCAAATTTCTCCAACTTGCAATAATGGAAGAACTGATAGAATATATTTTACAATTTGGAATTTTGAATTCGCAACAAATTAAACTGATTGAAAAAAAAGTAACTGAATTAGAGCTCAGAAAAGATGAGTATTTTTCAGAAGCAGGTAAAACACCAAAACAAGTTGCATTCGTAGTAGAGGGTATTTTTAGAGGTTGTTATTATAATAATAAAGGAGAAGAAATAACACGTTGTTTTATTCAAGAAAAAAGTATAATGTGTGATTATGTGAATTTTGAAGCTAACGCCATTTCTTCCGATTACCTACAGGCTTGTACCGATTGTAAGCTTATTGTTTTTTCAAGGCAAGCTTGGGAAGAACTTTCAAACATTATTATGGGATGGGACGCTATTAAAAGTAAGATGGTTCAAATTTGTATGTATCAAAAATCTAGAAAAAATCCAGTAATTTCTCAAGATGCTACAACACGTTATTTGGAGTTTATAGAAAACTATCCCTCATTAGTTAATCGCATTCCTTTAACATATATAGCATCTTACTTAGGTGTAACGCAACAATCTTTAAGTAGAATCAGAAAAAACATCAGCTAAAATTGCTTTTTACCATTTGGTAAAACAACTCTTTTTTAATCGATAGAACTTTGCATCATCATTAAAAAAGAAATAAAATGAAGAAAGTATTAATCACAGGAGCCAACAAAGGAATTGGCTTTGCCACAGCTAAATTATTATTGCAAAAAGGGTATTACGTTTATCTCGGTAGCAGAAGTATCCAAAATGGTGCTTCCGCTGTTGATAAATTGAAAGCAGAAGGTTTAGCCAATGTTGAGTGCATTCAAATTGACGTAACAGATGACAATTCAGTTAAAACAGCTAGTGAAAAAATTGATGTTTTAGATATCTTAATAAACAATGCGGGTATCAATGGAGGAAATGATCCATACACCGCTTTAGAAGCCACACCAGCAGAATTTCAAGCGGCATTTAATGTCAATGTAATAGGAACATCAAGGGTTACCCAAGCATTTATCGATTTACTTAAAAAATCCGAAGAACCTCGAATTGTAAATTTAAGTACAAGTGTCGGTTCTCTTGCCTTACAAAGTGACCCAAACTGGCCAGCTTACAACTATGCTAAATATGCCGTTTATGCAGCTTCTAAAGCCGCTTTAAATATGTACACAATTCATTTAGCTTACGAACTTCGTGATACAAATTTTAAAGTAAATGCTGTTTGTCCAGGATTAACTGCTACAGATTTCACGTTTGGAAATGGCGGAGAAGCGGAAACAGCAGCTAGAAGAGTTGTAAAGTATGCTACAATTGACCAAAATGGGCCAACAGGAAAATTCTTTAGTGAAGAAACAAATCCTAAAACGGAGGAAATTGACTGGTAATAAAAAAAAGAATAATAACGAACCGCTAACAATATATATAAAAAATAGCAGAAAAGAGCTAAACACTTAGTTTATTCCTTTTCTGCTATCTTTGTTTTACACTGAAAATTAGTGGCTATAAATCTGCTACTTTTCATATACTAACCGTTAGCCACAATTAAAACCAAACAATGAAAGATTCAATTATTCATAAAATTCTTTTCTTTCTTTTAGTAATACAATTTAGCATTATCAATGCGCAAATTAAATTAGATACTGATTATGGAAATAATCGAACTATTGGAAAATATGTCGAGATAAATGGAGCAAAAATTTACTATGAAGAATACGGTAAAGGCGAACCCTTATTAATTATTCACGGATGTGGAGCTGACATTAAGTCAATGGAATATCAGATTGATTATTTCAAAGATAAATATCGGGTTATAGCTGCTGACAGCAGAGGTCAAGGAAAATCAGAATTAAAAACCGATTCTTTAACTTATACTCAAATTGCTAAAGATTGGGAAGGACTTGTAAAACATTTACGATTAGATTCAATAAACATTCTTGGTTGGAGTGATGGCGGAATTGTTGGAATGAAAATGGGGATTAGCAAAAAAACTAAAATTAAGAAAATAGTTGCCATGGGAGCCAATTTGAGACCCGATACTACAGCAGTCAACAGCTGGGCTCCTGAAAAAATCAGAAAAATGCAAGCCGAAGCATTGGAAATGATTAAAAAAGGAGATAAATCTCAAGATTGGAAAATGGAATTACAATTAGACGGACTTTTATTAAATCAACCGAATATTAGTCATTCTGATTTAAAGAAAATTAATGCCTCTGTCTTAATTATGGTTGGAGATAGAGATATAATTAAAAATGAACACGCTGTAGAAATTTTTAATAATTTACCTAAAGGACAGCTTTGTATAATGCCTGGAATTAATCACGGAGCTCCAAGAAATAAGCCAAACATATTTAATGAAATAGTAAACAGGTTTCTATCAGAAAAATTTAATTACGAAAAAAGAAAATAACTGTGGCTAACACAGTATATAACAAATAGCTAAAGTTCTCCTAAAACGAGAATTTTAGTATATTTGGTTAATCGCCAAATCTTTTGATTTGGCAACGCAAAATAAAAAAGTAGTTACAAAATGCAAAAGAGTTGGCTTGTGACGAACCGAAAATTACTCAAATTTGCTCGCTACTTGCCATATACAAAACCGTTGTGCGCAATATTTACAATGAGAATAACTAAGAACATATTTTATTTGGTAGTGATTTTTCAATTTCTCAATTGTACCAATGGAAAGAACCACGATAAAGGATCTAATGACGAAAAATCAAATTATGAAATTTCGGGAAAAATTAGACTTGCAATGCTAGATGAAATTTTAAAAGATAACGTCCAGATAATCAGAAATAAAAAAGCTCTTATAGTTCATCATAAATTAATGCCTGAAATTGAACATTTTAGCGGAAGTGGAGAAAATCTTGAGAAAATTGCATATTTAGATTACTTATCAAATACTTTAAAAGAAAATGATACGTCATTCATAAAATATCAAATTGACCAGCTTAAAGCGTTTTCCTTAGAAGATCTAGAAACAGATGGATATAATATTTTTGATTTTAAACATTATGTAAACAAGGATATAGAAATCGATTCCATATATCAAATAGTTGAACTGAGTAATTATGAAAATGGAATAGACAATCAAGCTTTACAATTTCTTTACGGACCTATTATGAACAAAAAGAAAAATAAAGTTTATTTAAAAATTGACACGCCTTACTCTGGAAACACTTATCTATTTGAAAAGAAAGATGGAGTTTGGTCTAAAAAAAATATAGGAAATTGGGTGGAGTAATACTGCGCACAACAACGGTTCATCGCCAATAAGCGGCACCGTTAGAAAGAAAATAATTATCTTGATCAACAACAAAATACTAAGCCGACAAATCCGCGTCCCTTACTCCGCCAACTGGCGATAACCGAGACCGTTGCCAGTAATTTGAATGAAAAACGTACAAGCAAAAATATTACTACTTTTTTTAATCATTTTAGTTGTTTCGTGCTCGACACAAAAAGGAATGATTAAAAAAGAAAAAACGGAATTTGGAATTGTAAAATATTACGTCCAAACTGAATTAAAGGACGAAAGTTATTTACAAACCGAATTGAATAATGAAAATGACAATAAACGGATTATAGTAAAAGTTGCAGATTCTGTTTATTACAGTTTGTATTCAGATGGAATTAATAAGAGGACGAAAAAAAGTAAGAATTCGGTTTATCGATTATTTTATGAAGAAATACCTAAAGAGTTGGATGCCCAAATTGCATATCAAAAATTATCGGGATTGGATTCGTTGGTATTAAATAGATCGGACAAAATATTAGACTCGCTGAGATGGAATGATTTTAAGCGTTGGAACGGAGCAAAAGCTTTCGAAATTGAAGTAATTTATTATCACGGATTTCCTAAAAACGGAAAATTTGAACCATACTAAACTGAATAAAAAACTACTGGCAACAATGTATAACCACAATTACGGCGGATTCGACTACGTCCGAATCCACTCGGAATTGCTAACACCTGTGCTTAACCGAAAAATTAACGTATATTAACCCGTAACTGACGGTTATACCAGACCGTTGTAGAGTATTTAAAAATGAAACCAACAGATAGACAAGGACTTTTTGAAGTGATTGACAGTTTTGCAATCCGAAACCGAAATCAATTCTATTTAATCGGGAAACTTAAAGAAGGTGAAATCAAAGAGAATTGGTTCGTAAATATTCCTTTCAACTCAAGTTTATCCATGTCAGTGAGGATAAATAGTATTGAAGAAATTGAAATGGCTTCAGAAAAAGAATCCCATACACTATTAATAGTCGATTGTGATGATGAAGCAATTGACTTATACATGGCATTGAACGTAGGGCTTGAATATTTACCTGTAACAATTGAAGGAGAAGATTAGATGGCAATATCTAAAAAGGGTTTAAGAAAAATAGTCGTTGCTAATCGGGAGTTCTACTGGAAGTTTAACGAAAATATTTTTGTGATTTCAGATGAGGCTAAAAACGGTTTGTTAGTTGTGGATTTTGGATGGTATGATGTATGGCTTTATATAAATGATAAAGAAAACAGACCTCCTGACTTCGAGCCTAAAAGCGTGACTCCTAAGTTTGTTAGTGAATCAATAACATACGCTTTGACTCAAGGATGGGATGACCGAAAAATGGAAATTGAATTTAGAAACGGAGTTTACAAAAAGAAATAAAAACACTCTACAACACTATGTAAAATGCATTAAAACGCATTTTACATTAAACGTTGTAAAACATTTTGACCAACCACAAATGAAAGGAATACTAACAGCCATTTTAGACACTTCAAAAGATAGATTGAAAAATCCTTTCATTGGGGCATTTGTAATTTCTTGGGTAGCAATTAATTGGAAGCCGATTGTAACATTTCTATTTTCTGACAAAACAGTAGAAAAGCGAATTGAGCTGATTGAATTAAATTATGAATCAACTTGGAATATTCTCTTTTTACCATTAATTATTGCAGGTATCTATATTATTGTTCTTCCTTATTTAATGCTAATATTTGACCTGATTTCCAATAATGCTCTTAAAAAGAGAAAGGAAAATCTTTTTGAACATAGATTTTATGATATTCAAGGAAGAAAAAAATTAGCGATTGGAGAAAGTGAATTAGAAGACATCAAAGCGAACTATAGAGAAAAGTCAGACCTAAATAGAAAAATTGAGCAACTTAACAACAACATAGAAAAGAAAAACGAATTAATTGAAAATCTGCAATCCAAAGTAGAAACATTGAATAAAGATTATGAAAATCTCAAAAGACTTTCAACTGACTCAATGAATTTAAGCTTTACTCTTGATGAAGAAAAAGAACTTAACGAAGAATATGCGAAATTTCGAGATGAGGATTACTCTGAATATTTTACCGAAGTTGGTTCTGAAGTAAGCCAAAATAACTCAATACCTTCCAAAATTGATAAAATAATTATAGAGAAATACATATATGCAGGAATCATTAAAAAGATAATTGATAAAGAAGAACAATCTATCAACTATGTTTTTACTCGAAAAGGAAGATATTTTTGGAAAGAGTATGTAAGCGGAATTAGAATATCTAAACCGAATAGTGGATTAAGAATTGACGATGGAGATGAATTACCTTTCTAAAAAAACGTTTTACAACAATGTATAACCGCAATTACGGCGGATTCGACTACGTCCGAATCCACTCGGAATTGCTAAAGTCAGTGACAAACCGAAAATTAACGCATATTAATCCGTAACTGACGGTTATACGACACCGTTAGCTGCAAGCAAAACGGAGCAGCCTGACCAAGATTAGATTAATGGATAAAGATTATAAAATTATAGAAGCAGGTAATAAAAGCAAACAAGGATTGGTTGCAAGACTTAAAAGTACATCTGAACAAGGTATTGTAGTCGGAGAGATTAATGAGAATAATCAAGGTTGGCAGATTCAGTTTAGTTTTGACAATAAATCAATTGTAAAGCGACTTGACATTAATGAAATCGAATTGACGGGAAAGATTGATAATGACAATTTATTGTTACGTCTTGCTCGTGATATATTCTCAACTGATTCTAAAACAAAACTATGGACTTCAGAGATATTGTGTTCTTTCATAGAAGAATATGGAGCTGATTTGAAACTTGAAAATCTAGGACAAACTATTGACAAAATGATTGAATTGTTGTCAAAGGATAATGATTATGATATTGACCAAAAATTAGCAGAGGGGATATTTGAATTTATTTGGCTCAATAAACTTGATAAAAAAGAGGAGAAAAGATTGTTAATTCGACTTGCAAAATTGAATAAGGATGTGCTTTTCTGCTACCTTGATGATGAAGATTATAGAAAAGTCAGAGAGGTTGATGATTTTATTAAACAAGGACGAAAATATTAATGCCAGCAGCTAACAATAAATATACGTAATGCGGGGCGATTTGGTAAATTTGAACTTTAGAGCATTTAATAAACATAGTAGCGGTTTGATAATGAAGTGCCTTGAAATCCCGCACTACGCATATTCGAGCCGTTACCCGTAAGTTGAAAAAAATTAAGAACATATTAGTAATTTTAGCCTTTTTGCTCATAAGTTGTGTTAAAAAACAAAAAGCAAATGATGAATTAGATTTACCAAAAATTGAAATTTATCAACCTAAAGAGCGAATTGTTTCAAATTTTGGTAATCCAATTACTGATGAATGGATTTTAAGTGAGTTTTTCGATAATGATACAACTTTAT
Organism: Zunongwangia sp.; assembly: GCF_048269745.1. Lineage (NCBI taxonomy): Bacteria > Pseudomonadati > Bacteroidota > Flavobacteriia > Flavobacteriales > Flavobacteriaceae > Zunongwangia > Zunongwangia sp. The sequence goes on from NZ_JBLXIB010000019.1 coordinate 17,314, forward strand.
TTCAAGATAAATATCTTAACGACTGTTCTTCTTTTTTACATCGTCCAAACTATCAAATATTCACTAAAGTTGACCCAAAATCTAATAAATTAATTTATGCAGGTCCATTTTCCGCAACTACACAAGATTTAAAAGAAAACCCTTTCATAAAAGATGAAGAAATTATAGGTTTTGACTTCAAAGAAAGTAAAATTAGGATTAGTTCAACAGGTGTTTCTAAAATAATGAGCTTAAAACCTAATATGAATCATAGCAGACAGTTTGTTATTACAATTGATAAAATGCCCATTTTGACAGGCTATTTTTTTAACACTTTTTCTTCATCTTATGTTAGTCATTTTTACATAGAACATCTTTATAAAGACGAAAACTTTAAATCTAATAGCCCCAAGATATCTGATTATGAAATATTTTATAATCCAAAATCGGAATTTGATTGGGAACCTATTCAATATAATTTTAAAAAAAATGCAAAGTTCTATAAAGCATTCAAAGAAACTAACAAGCTAATTGAATAAACCTACGGGTAACAACGCATATAGTTTATGGAAGAATTAGTGCTAAAACCAAAGTTTTTGTATTTTAGAAAAGTAAAATTTTAATCGAAAAATTAGTGCATTTTTGCCCGCCACAAACCATATGCGCAAACCGTTGCCCACAATTATGAAAAAAGTTGTACTGATATTATTAATCGGAATTTTATTTGCCAATTGTGCTGACAAAAACGAAAAGCTGGAAACTACAGAAATAAACAAATCGGGTAATATTACATCTGAAAAAAAGCTTAAATATATCGACAGATGGAACCAAATTGAACTTGCTCAAACGGATGATGAACTCGGAGAATGGGGTGGAAACTCTGACATCATAATAATTTACTCTGATGGAGAAAAAATTTATGCAAACTATTCGAGATATTTGGGTTCTTATCAGCCACCAAAACCACCGAAAGAAAACGAAGAACCAAACAAGTGGTATAAATACAAGGAATTGGAAGATAAAGTTGATAGCATTGAATTGAATAACGTGCAAATTGAATTGATTGAAAATGCAATATTGGAACTGACTAAACTAAAAATCAATTCAAAATCATCATTTTCTCATAGCGGAATTATAAATAGAGTAATTTCAAGAGATTCAAGTTTAATTATAAGAGATTATCCTTCAAAAGAGTGGAAAGCGTTTCAGAACTTGAAAAAAAGTATAACGGAAAAATAACTGTGGGCAACAACGTGTATAATTAATAGCTATTTATCAACTACTTACGAAAATCCTTGCGGATTTTCTATTCGGTTTTTATTTGCTAAATTAAATGCTTAATCACGCCACTAATCATACACAATCACGTTGTGTGTAATTTGAGCAATGAAACAAACAATAACCAAATCTGATAAAAATTTGAAAATCCTAAACAAACTAATTGTGAACGGATTTTACACTGGTTATATCGGACCCGAAAAGTTTGAATTAATGCCAAATCGCTTTCCGAACAATCACAGATTAATTGGAATTATAAATGAAAATGGAAATTATGACTTGAAATTTGATTTTAAGTCGCCAATGAATCTTGCTGGAAAAATATTAATCGGACTTGGAATTCTGACTATAATAGTTTCTATGATTAATGGAAATTGGATTTTACCAATTGCATTGACTGTTTTCGGACTGATATTCTTTGCGGATTTTAAAATAAAAGAGAAAAAAGAAATAAATCGTTTGACTGACAAAATTTTGGAATTCCATAAAACGGAATATGACTGAATTTAAAAAACTACACACAACACCGGCTATAGTTCATTGCGGCGGAATTTCCTATCGGAAATTCCTGCGTATTTGCTAACCTCGGTTTACGGCGGAATAGTTCTGCCGAACCATTCCGCAACGAAACCATAGCCAAACCGTTGTAAAACATTTTCAAAAAACCACTACTTAATTAAGTAAAGAATATTGCTTTAGATATTTATATTTAGAATAATAACTTTTTTTACAGATTTGAACTATAACTTTCAAATAAATAATGTAACATCTATAATGTATTCTACACATTATAGAAATATTATATATAATAAATGAATCAAATAACCGAGAGACTAATTTTAAAAGAAGGGATAAAAACTAATCTTAAAGTAGAAAATTTAAAATTATTAATGAATAAAGAGACTCCTTCTAAATTTAATATTGAATGGCTATCGGAAAAAGAGTTTAAATTTTTATCTAAATTCTCTTTAGGAACATTACAAATGACAGGTAATCCAGGAGCAATAGAAGGAATTAAAGGATATGCCGAAATAATTAATAGTAACGGTAAAGCGAAAATTATTATTAAAACCAAAATTCGAAGTGAACTCTATATAATTGGAGTTTTATCTATAGTATTTCCGATTATATTTATACTTAATGAAAAAGAAGATTTTCCTATATGGGTATATTTTTTAATGCCAATAGCATTTTTTTGGTTTCGATTTATATATAGACTTCAAGAAAAAAGTTTGTTTAATAAAATTAGAAAATATATTAATAATTTGAAATAATAAACGTTTTACAACATCGTATATAACAAATAGCTACCTCTTTTCTAAACCGAAAATTTTGGTATATTTGGTTAACCGCCAAATCTTTTGATTTGGCAACTAAAAAAGAAAAGTAGTTAGTTGCAAAATACAAAAGAGTTGGCTCGAATTTGATTGAAAGCTTCTCTCCTATTTTCGCTCTACTTGTCATATACAAACTCGTTGGCAATAATATAAATGAACATCGATAATTTTAAAGAAAAATACTGGAAAGACCCTGTTTGGAGCAAGGTTATATCTTTTGTAATAATAGGAATTGGTTCTTTTTTATTTACCACAATTTATATTTGGTTTAAAAGTCTATATGATAAAGTGACTTTTAAAGAAATATCTGAAAAAGTATTTGAATATTTAGAATCAACAACTGAAATTAATAATTTTTTATTTTGGAATATTATAGTTGTCTTAGGAGTTTTTTTAATAAGCTTTATTTATTCTATCTATAAAAAATTAAAAAAACCTATAAAGAAATCACCAAAAGAGGAAGATGAGGATGAACTTCCAAGAACTGGAATGACTTCAAGCGCAATTTTTTCTAGTAAACTAGCAGGAGCATTTTCTGGCCAACGAGGGTTCAAATGGTACGAATCCAAAGAAGCAATAATGAGATTAGAAAAATTCTTTGAACCACCACTTAGATATGAACCCATTACAAATGATGCTACATCTACACCAATTTGGTGGTTTAGAGCTGGAAGCTCGATGTATATTGATAATTTTAAAAAACTATCTAGAACAAGATTATTAATTGGAATAAGAGAATTCAAAATTAAAAGAATCGGGGTTTTTGTAAGCGATTCGTATTACAAATCTTTTATCTACGTAGAAACTTCAGGCGAAAAGCAAACGGGAGTCCATAATTTGAAAAAAGAAGATATAAAAAGACATATTAATTCCTTTGGGTACTCTTCAGAAGAATATGGTTTATATAAAAATAAAATTAAGTTAACCAGACAAGAGTATGACGATGCCTCAAAAGTAATAAATGGCAAAGTTAGAGATACATTTGGAGCTGAACTGAGAGTAAGGTTTTTAAGCGATTATAATTTCCTAATTACTGCTAATCAATCACCCTTTAACTCAAGAAAGTTTGATATGGAATCACAAGAGAGTATGAATAAAATTTTAAAAGGAGAGATGAAGGCGGATGACTTTATTGAAAGCCTTAAAAAATATGAAAAGAATGAACTCTATAGGTAATATACTATTGCCAACAACGATTAATCGCAAATAGCGGCTTTAGATAAAAAAGTGTAATTTTAGAAACCAAGAAAGAAAAGATTAAGCCGACAAATCCATGTGTCCTATTCCGCTACTTGCGATAATCGAAGCCGTTGGCAGTAATTAAACTCAACATCACGAAAGAATGAAATATGAATTAAAACCTTTTTGGAATAGGTATTTTAAATTCGACTGGAAATTTGGACTATTCTTACTTCTGACTGTCTGTATTACTCGGTTTTTTTTAGTTTTGAAAGCAAATGAAACTGGAAATTACAGTTTGATTGGTTTAGTTATGTTTATTTCTGCAATAATTCCGTTCGTATTTTTGAGTAAGTATGGAAGAAAAAAAATAGGAATTAAAACAACGAGGAAACTGAATTATTTGATTCTCGCTTTGGGAATCGGAATAATATTTAGTCTTATTTTGCATTTTTTAGGACAAGGTCTTTATGGAAAAACTTATGAAAATTGGTATGAATATATTGGAAAATCATATAATATTCCCGAAAATATTTCTGCTCAAGGAAAAAGGACAATGTTTCTAATAATGGCAATTACAGGAATGATTTTTAGCCCAATTGGAGAGGAATTGTTTTTTAGAGGAATAGTTCACGGAAGTTTTGCGAAAACTGTTGGAAATAAAAGAGCATCAATTATAGATAGTTCTGCTTTTGCATTAACTCATATTTCACATTTTGGTTTAGTTTTCGTTAATAAAAATTGGGACTTTTATTTAGTTCCAGCAATAATTTGGGTTTTAGGAATGTTCATTGCAAGTTTAATATTCTTTGAAATGAAAAAAAGAACCGACTCTATTTTGGGAGCAATATTATGTCATTCAGGTTTCAATTTAGGAATGATTTACTGTATATTCTATTTAATATGAACAAAAATAACTACTGCCAACACCGTGTATAATTAATTGCTTGGTTTTAGCCAATTTACGAAAGTCCTCGCGGACTTTCTATCTGTGTTTTATTTGCTAACTTTAGTGCTTAAAACACGCAACTAACCATACACAATCACGTTGTGCGCAATTAAAACAAAAATATGGCAAAAATTTACCTTTCTTATCAACATCAAGACATTGAGCTAATAAAGAAAATTGGTGAAGATTTAAAAAGCCGAGGACATTCAATAATAATGGACGAGACCATTATGAAAGTTGGTGTGGATTGGAGAAAAGAGCTATTGAATGAATTGAAAAGTTCTGACGGCCTACTTGTATTAATTACTGAAAACAGTTTAAATTCGAAATATGTTATTAGTGAAATAGGCACAACTAGAGCATTTATTGACGAAAATGAAAATAAAAAGTTTTTAATTCCTGTAATTTACGGAGACATAGAAATCCCTGATTTCATTAAGGACTTATATTGTATTAGGCTTTCAGATAAAAATTATGAAGAATCGATAAATAGAATAGATTCTTCTATTTCTAGTTTCATCGGAAAAAAAGAAGCTGTTGAGGAAAAAGCTTCTGAAAAAAGAGAATTTATAGAAAGAAAAGCAGCTGATTATATAAAGATAGCAACTGACGCTTTAAAAAAGAGAGAGACCCAAAATAAAGCTGTCGCTTACTTATGCTACAGTATTGGATTTATAACACTAGTTGCAGGTATATTCTTTGCAGTTAATGGACTAAAATCAATTTCGGAGGTTGCAGAAACTATTAAGGTTACGCCAAACATTATTTGGATAACAATTATTACTCTACTACTAAAAAGTGTCATAATAATTGGTTTATTATTGGCGTGTTCTAAATACACTTTTACTTTGGGAAAATCGTTTATGCACGAAGCTTTGAGAAATGCTGACAGACTACACGCTATTTCTTTTGGAGAGTTTTTTATTAAAGCCTACGGAGATAAAATTTCGTCATACAATGAAATAAATGAAATCTTTCAAAATTGGAATATTGACAAGTCTTCTTCTTTTTACGAACTAAATTCGGATAGTTATGACCCTAAATTTTCAGAAAACCTTATTGATATAATTAAGTCATTAACAGAAAAAATTAGAACAAAATAACTGCGCACAACAACGTATAACAACAATTGCGGCTTTGTGTCCTGCGGACACGACCGCGCAAGCATAAAAGTCGGGAATTTTAGCTATCTTAGTTTTTAACGAATCCGCAACTGATTGTTATACAAACACGTTGTGCGTCATTTAAGAAAACCCGTGAGATACAAGAAAATAAGAGGATTAAAACGAAAAGTAGCCAATATTCAGAATTGGATAAGTGGATATTCGGAATTGAATATTGAACTTCTGAATGAACACAAATATGAATATGCAAAAGTATATGTTGACCCTTGGGACAATTTGACTTTGACAAACAGCCAAATTCCTGAACCAAAAGGAAAAGCGAAAAAAGATATACTAAACGGACTTGAAAAAATATATGACAGTTGGAAAAATGAATTGGAAAAAATAAACAAACCGTATTATTTAAAAATATGGCTTTACGAACCAAGGATTTCTAAATCTCAAGTCGTTTGTGCAATTGACGAAAAGATTGAGTATTACGAAAACCTATTTGAAAAAGCAGATTTTAAGCCAAATGATTCGTCATTTACTAATCAGTTGAGTTCTGAATTTAAATGGCAACCGAATATTGACGAAGAACCTTATTGGGAAAGTGATTTACTTTGGCCAATTGACCAGTACGAAAGAATAGAAGACTGCTATTCGGACAGAAGACTTTTGAACAAACTGAAAAAAGGGAATTTTAAGAATAAAGAAATTGACAGTCCTAATGGAAATAAAGACACGATTTATTTCTTACCAAAAGGGAAAATTTGGGTTGGAGAAAAATAAAAAACGAACGCACAACAATGGCTATAAGTAATTGCTTGTTCTCGCCTTCTTCTGAAAATCCTCGCGGATTTTCAGTTTGGTGTGTACTTGCAAAGTTAAGTGCTAAAATAAGCAACTACTCATAGCCGAGACCGTTAGGCAACATTAAAAAATCCGTATGGCAAACAAATGGGGAATTCCCAAAGAAACAGAAGAATATGTAATCAAAAGATATTTAGCTTGTGTTTATTGTGGTGTGGATTTTTCAATTGAACATAAATCGAGAAAAACTAAACCAACTTGGGAACATATAGTAAATGATATAAGGATTAATTCAATTGACAACATTTCATTATGTTGTACTTCTTGTAATGCCAGTAAAGGAGCAAAATTATTAGAAGATTGGTTAGAAAGTACATATTGCAGTTCTAAAGGAATAAACAAAGAAACTGTTGCGCAAGTAATTAAAAATGCAATCGAAAATCCACCTAAATTAAATCTCAAAGAGTAATGAATTGGATAATTTCAGCAAATTCCAAAATGTACGACCATTCAAGTTCATTTGAACATTATGGTTCAATAGATTGGCGACAAGGAAAAACTAAATTTGAAGTTGGAGATATAGTTTATATTTATTGTACTCGACCTTTAATGATGTTGCAGTACAAGTGTATAGTTGACAGAATTGATTTAGACTCTTCACAAATTAGAGACGATAAAGAATATTGGATTGACCAAGAAGAATATTTAAAATCTTTAGATGGAAAATTTATGACTTTAAAGCTAATTGAGCAGATTTCAAATAGCAGAATGAAACTTGTGAATCTTAAAGAAAATGGACTGAAGGCAGCACCTCAAGGTCCAATGAAAATTAAAAACGAAATTCTACAAAAGTACATTGACACTTATTTTACAGATAATTATCAAACTGACTTTTTTCCAGAAACTTTAAAAGAAAGTGAAATGGAATACGAAGGAGCAAAAAAAACAGTAATAGTAAATAAATACGAACGAAGTTCAAAAGCACGAGAAAATGCAGTAAATTATCACGGACTGAACTGTAAAGTCTGTAATCTGAATTTTAAAAAAGTTTATGGAGAAATTGGAGAAGATTTTATTCACATTCATCATATAGTTCCAATTAACGAAATCGGAAAGAATTATAAAATAGATTATAAGAAAGACTTAATTCCTGTTTGTCCAAATTGTCATTCTATGTTACACAGAAAATTGAATGGAAAAGAATCAACAATTGAGGAATTGAAACTAATGATGGAAAAATAAAAACGTTGCCTAACACCGTATATAATTTATTGCTAGTTCTAGCCTACTTACGAAAATCCTCGCGGATTTTCTATTCGGTTTGTATTTGCTAAATTAGGTGCTTAAAACACGCAACAAACCATATACAAACACGTTGTGCATAATAATATAACCCAACCGAAATGAAGGTAATGAATGAAATCTAAGGAAGAAAAAGAGTACGAAGAAAGAGTAAAACGAAGAGTTCTAATTTTAAAAGAACAGCTCGAAAATGGGAACATTCATATATCCGAGCATCTTGCTGATGATTTCGAAAAAAGTTTACTTAAAGTTCGTTTAGATGAAAATGGCGAGCCTGACTTAGATACTGTAGATGGCAGAATTAGGTCAATGGCTCTTATGGCTGAACATATAGACCATAGGCAAAAAATGAAAAGTGCCATTTCTCTTAGACAAATTCAGGAAGGTTATTTCAACAGAATGGAAAGTAATTTCAATCATTTTTATGAAATAATGATTGAAAAAGATGTTTCACCACATCAAGTAGCAGAAGTTATTGCCTTTGGTAAACAATCAATAGACCATTTAGACGAAGTAATTGAACCAATTTTAAAAGACCTTGAGAAATTTTGGGAATTAGTTGCTGAGTCTGGTTATTTACATCTTGAAGACGATTACGATTCAATAAAAGCCATTTTTGGTGGAGATTTATTTCCATCTAATGAAGAAAACATTGCTTCAAAATGTGGAATTTACACAGATACAATAATACTTCCTTGCCCATTTATTCGGTCAAGAAATATGTTTAATGTTTGGAATAAACAGCAAAGAGTATATTATTTATTAAAACACGTTTTAAACATTCTGCAATATAAAGAACTTGCATTAACAGAACTTGACAAACCAATAATTGCAATACTACCAGATAAAGAAATGATGGATGAATTTGCATATGAGAATATATCAAAACTAGGAGAAAAAGATGCACTTTATCACGCTGAAAAAGTTTTTGACAGGAAGTTTGAAAGTATGGATGAACTTATAGATTTTGAAAAAAGTCTAGATACTGTAGAAAAAGTTACTAATGAAATAAAAGACCGAAATCGTGTATTATTTGACACAGAGTTTAAAGAACCTTTAGAATTACAAATAAAAAATCATACGGAAAGTGATTCTGCAAAAGCTATGAGCACTAACAATCCCGGTATTTTAGTCTCAATGATGGGTTTTGGTAGAATGAGTGTTTGTAACGAATTATTACTGAAATCATCCAAAGTAGGCGGAATTCCATTAATTGATGCACCAACTTCTTGGGAATATTTCAAATGGAAATTAGAATACGATTCCGAAAGAACCTATCCTGACAAAGATTACAGTAAACTTCATATCGTAAAAGGCCTAAATGGTCTTGATAATTCTAAACTACAATGGATTGGAAAAATACCTCCCAAAGGTCTAATAGAATTAAGAAAAAATGGTGCTATTAATGAAATTAGAGAAATACTGCTAAAAGGAATTGATGAATTAGTAAATGCGAATCAATTTGATTTTACAAGTACATCTCATAAAGTGTTTAATAACTTGAATTTTGCTTTTAATCAACATCAAGAAAACATAAAAAAACTAACAAATAAAAAATGGAGAATAGCGGGAAAAGATTTTGGTTCTTGGTTAGTTATGGGTTCTGTTGAGATTGCTTCTGCTTGTACAGGAAATATGATTTTTGGTTTACCATCTGCTGTATTAAGCCAAATATTAGATGCACCAAAACTTAAGGATTTACCTAAAACAATTGAAAATATAAAGCAAACAGAGCAAGAAAAAGAAAAACTTAAGAAATCGCCATTAGGTTTGATGTTTAAGTATAGTAAGTAAAAAATTACTATGCACAACAACGTATAACAACAATTGCGGCTTTGTGCCCTGCGGACACAACCGCACAAGCATAAAAAGTTGGTAATTTTACCTATCTTAGTTTCTAAACAATCCGCAACTGATTGTTATACAAACACGTTGTAGTGCATTTAAGAAAAACATCGAAACACATTGAAAAGAATATTCTATTTGATTTTAATTTTTACGACTATCTCTTGTCAAACTGAAATTGATAAAATTAAGAATAGTGATAGTATTCAAGAATGTATCGGAAACGTCACTCAACATATCAATCAATGTTTTGAAGGCTCAAATCAAATTGAAGTAGATGAAAAAGCAAAATATGATTTTAAAAATAATATTCTAACTGTGTATAAAGGAAAATCTTTAACGGACTATTTTCAAAAATGGGAAATACCACTCGCTGAATTAGACCCAAACAGAATTGAAATAAAAAATGAAGGGATTTCAATGAAAAAGATTACAGTTTTCACAAAAAATAACGAGCCAAAAATCAAGTATTACAAAGACAACCAAATTGAATCGAATACTTATCAAAATAATTACTATTTGATGGACTATTGTTTTGAGAAAGAAAGTGGAATCGAATTATTATTTGAATCATACAAACGTGCTATTTATTTAACTCAAAAAAAACCTTCTGAATTATAACGAAATGAAAACGCACTACAACATCAGCTATAGCAAATTCGGGCTAAAGTGCTAAAATGAAAGTAATTACACAAAATAAACTAAATGCTAAACGGAAAGGAAAGTGCCTTGAAATCCCGCACTTGCCATAGCCGAGAACCGTTACCTGTAATTGCTCCAAAAACTCACTCGAACCGATGATAATGAAAAGAATTGACGAAATTCAAACTCAAAATTGATAAAATAAGTTCTGATTTTAATCAATAATAACTCAGCTGAAAAAAGAAAATCGATTAATCGAAAATCAGTTTTTTAAAGCTTAATTTTTAGAAAAAAATCAGAATTCTGAGAAAAGAAAAAATAAGAGAACTTACAGACTTAAAAGAAGTATTTAGAATAAAAGATTTGCACACTCAAACGTAAAAAAGACTTGAAAACAATCGAAAATCAATAAATCAAAAGGTCTTTTCTAAAAAACTGAATCCGAAAATGACAAAAATCAAAACGAATTAATTTCAAAGAAAAATTGGAAAAACAACAACAATTTAAAGATTATCAGACAAAAAAGCTAAAAATTTATTTTCATCCTACTCTGATAAATAAATAAAATCTTAATAGAAAATAATCGAAATTTGATAAATTAGAGTACAATTAAATAGCTGAACGTGTCGCAACAACAGGTAACAATGTATAACCGCAATTACGGCGGATTCGACTACGTACGAATCCACTCGGAATTGCTAGAGCCTGTGACAAATCGAAAATAATCGCTAAATTTACCCGTAACTGACGGTTATACTGGACCGTTACCTGCAAGCTGAAAATATGAGAATTTTAATTACAATTTTATCTTTTATTTTTATCCAAACTCTAACTGCACAGAATAATGTTGCAGAATTAAAATCCTTTTTAGAAACTTTAGAAAAAACGGATTCAATAAAACAAAAAATTAAAGAAGCACACTTCCAAAATTTAGAAATTCTTGATTTGTATATTGAATTGGAGAGGAAAATTGATTTTGGATATATGCAATATAGAATTTTAGTTATGCCAATTTCAGGTTGGGATTTAAAACTTAACTTTATAAGTAAAGATGGAATAATAAAATATGGATTGATTTCAGAATATAAATATAATGAAGAGAAACATCTAAACATTAAAAATTTTAGTAGATCGCCTGATATATTAAGACAATATACTTCAAAACACAACAAATATTATGATACTAATCTTGACCAACCAGATTTTATAGAACAATTACTCAAAGAATATGTTGTCGGATTTGGTTGCGGATTTAGCGGCAAGCAAATCTCAAAAGAATCTAAAAAATCAATTAGATATGCTAAAAAAAGAAATTTTAAGAAACTTAATGAATTACTAACATCATTTTCTCCTGAATTACAAACCTTGGGTGTAATTGGTATTTTGAAAATTGGGAAAATAACTGATTTACAAAAAAAGATTATTCAGCACTTAAAAAAAAGAAATTCTGTAATTTACAGTTGTTCTGGATGCTTATATGGAATTGGAGAAACATTCAATAAAAGAATAAAATATTATGAACAGAAAGCCAGCAGGTAACAATGCGTATAGCCAATTGCGGCTAAATACTTAATCGATATTCGATGTTTTTAGCTATATTTATTTTTAAGCGCAAAAAAACTAGCTAACCAACCGCAACTGGCCATACTCGAAGCAGTTGTAAAAAATAGCTCCGGAACCAATCTCCCTCTGAAAACTGAACTGATCCAGATGACTAAAATTCGATAAAATAAGGTGATATTTTTAAAAAAAATGACAAAATCAAGCTCTGACCTGATCTGAACGCAGAAAATCTATAATCGAAATTCGATAAAAAAAAGTTATAAATTTTCATTTGAAAAAGGAAACTGAAAATGCTGATCAAAACTGTTTTAAAAGCAGTCTCTGAAAAAAAACACGCTGAGTAAAATCAATCCAAATTGAAAATGGATTTTTTAAATATGCTTTAAAATCAAGTAAAATCGGAATACGACGCCCTAAAGATCAAATTGAATAATACTAACTTAAAATATTAAACTGACAAAAATCCGATTGACTAAAATTGACTCCTCTCCTGCTCCAAATAAAATAAAAATTCAGAAATCCGAAATCCGAAATTTGATAAAATTCAAGACCATTATTTACAATATGAAAGAACAGAAAAACCAATCTGAACGTGTCGCTACATTTTACAACAATGGTTATAATTCATTGCGGCGGAATTTTCTACCGAAAATTCCACGAATATTTGCTAAATTACAGCCGTAACCGAAAAGTCCTGGCGGACTTTTCCGCAACGAAATTATAACCTAACCCGTTGTAAGCAATTTAAAACAAAAATCGTAAATACATTAAAAATTTGAAAAAAGCAATTTTTGGATTTATCACTCTATTAATAATTTCCTGCAATGAAAAACCTGAAAAAGAATTTTCATTAAGAGGCACAACTAATGGGATTGAAGATGGAACATTGCTTTATTTAACTGATATGTTAGATAGAAAATCAATTGATTCAACAACAGTTGAAGACAATACATTTTTCTTTAAAACTAAACTGACTAAATCTCCTTTACAGGTCGTTCTACATACAGAAGATCATTCACAATACAGATTTTTATGGTTGGAACAAAACACTATGGATTTCGATGGCACCAAAGCAGATTTTCGAAATGCAAATGTGACAGGTTCCAAACTAGAAAATTTATCGCAAACCTTATACAAGGGAATAGACACACTTGCCAAAGAAGAACGAACTAAAAAAGAAATAAAATTTGTGGAAAAAAATCCTAATAGTGTTTTAAGTGCATATTTACTATCTACATATACTACCACATGGGGAAAAAAGGAAACAAAAGAACTGTTTGAGAATTTTTCAGAAGAAAACAAAAATTCAGAGTATGGAAATAAAATCTCAAGATATATTGAACTAAATATTGACCCAAAAATAGGTGACCAATATGTTGACTTTGAAATGAAAGATATAAATGGGAAAATCAAAAAACTATCCGACCTGAGAGCAAAAGTCATACTTCTTGAATTTTGGGCGTCTTGGTGTGTTCCCTGTCGTATGGAAAACCCTCTACTTGTAAAAACCTACGAAGAATTTAATCCAAAGGGTTTTGAAGTATTTGCAGTTTCATTAGATGAAGATATAAATAGTTGGAAAAAAGCCGTAGAAAAAGATAACCTTGATTGGATACAGGTAAGTGACCTCGAAGGTGATGAAAATAAGGCAAGTTTAATTTATGGCATTAACAGTATACCTGATAGCTTCTTAATAGACGAAAATGGAAGAATCATAGCTCGAAACCTTAGAGGTAACAAATTAAATAATAAACTTTTTGAAATTTTCGAATCTGATAGCCCAAGATCGGAAGTCGTAGATAAAATTAGCCGTAAATTTTTTAAAACGTTGAACACATCAAATTATAAAGAAATAAAAACTTATTTCTCCCCTTTAACAGTACCAGAATTAACAGATAGTACTCTACAGAATATAATTGATAAATTAGATTATTCCAAAGAACTTAAACTTTTTGATACCAAAATCATATCAGGAAGAAATAATTCTGTTTCCTTATATCGTTATAAAAGTACAGCAACTAGCTCTTTTTATATAGTGTTATGGTATGATAAACAGAATAGGATTACCAACATAGCCTTTGAAAATATAACAGTCCAGTAAATTGCCAGTTGCCAACAGCGCATAAAAAAAATGCTTAAACCTGTCTCAAATCCAAATTTCGTACTTGCTTGCAACGCCTGATTATCATACAAACAATCAAGCTCGCCAGCTCGCACTATTTTTATACCAGACGTTAGGTGCAATTTAAAAAAACTCAATAAAATGTCAGAAAATCATAGTGATAATATTTTTTGTGAATACACAATTAAGTCTTGGACAGATTTGAGAACACTATTTTCAAAAATTGATGATTGGGTTTTTAGAGGACACGCAGATAGTCAATGGACATTACAAACTACTTTAGAAAGAGGTGCTGAAATGAACAAATCAGGCATAAGAGATATACCTGCAATCGAAAAAAATATAATAGAAAAATTTAAACGTAGAGCCAGTAATTATTTAGATGAATATCCTGATGACGATAATCTACTTGAGTGGCTTTCACTTATACAACATCACGGCGGACCAACTAGATTACTAGACTTTTCAAAATCATATTATGTTGGCCTTTTCTTTTCAGTAAATCACACTACGACTGAATCTGCTGTTTATTGCTTAAATCGAAAATTAGTACATAACAAAGGGCTTGAAACAGAAGAAAAAAGATATAGAGAAGATTTTTTAGAATTTGGAAGTAGAGCTCATTGCAATTTTGCTCTAAAAGAACAGACCTTAAGCCCTTTAGTAACGACAGTTGAACCTTATAATATTCACGAAAGATTATCAAGACAACAAGGACTTTTTGCTATTCCATTTGAAGGACGACAAAGTTTCGAATATAATCTTTCTCTAACGGTAAATTCATATCAAAAGGAATTACCAAAAAGCAGAAAAATTGAAAATTTCGAAACAAAAGTAAAGTTGCTCAACGAGGAATGTGGTTTATTAAAAATTATAATACCAACGGAATTCCATAATGAAATTAAGAAAGATTTGAAACTAATGAATATTACCAATGAAACATTATTTCCAGGAATAGACGGATTTTCAAAATCATTATTTAACGAATTCGATATTTCGTGATAAAACTGCACCTAACACCGTATATAATTTATTGCTAGTTCTAGCCTACTTACGAAAATCCTCGCGGATTTTCTATTTGGTTTTTATTTGCTAAATTACTTGCTTAACCACGCAACAAACCATATACAAACACGTTGTGTGTAATTAGTAAATCATTCTCATTAATATGAATAAAACTCAGCTAGAATTAAATAACTTTTTACAAAATTTAAATGATTATGACCGAAAATTTCAAGAGCTCGTTTTAAATAGAAATCAGTTTGAACTTTATTCATATTTAGCTAAAGATATTTTTAATGATTTTCCCAATAATTTACCAAAGGAATTATTAATGGATTATTTTGGAAGGAGATATGTGGATCTTCACAATGAACTAAAAAAAAGAGAACTTAATACTGAAGAATTAAATAAGGAAAAAGAGTTATATAACTTTTGCATTTCCCAATTAGAAAATAAAAGCAAAATCACTAAAATTGGAGCCATTTTAGGAAATATTCATCAAATTTCAAGATACTATCTAAATATGGAATCTTCCGAATGGCCTGATTTCAAAAATATAAGATTATCACAAGAAATTATATCTTCTTGTTCAATTGCTGAAGGGTTTATAGTTGATACTATAAAACTAATAAATGAAAGATCTAAGGAAATACAGTATGACAATAATAAAATATATAATCTTTGCTATGGTTCAATTGGGGAAAAATTAAAAAAAATTAGCAATGAATTTGAACTAGAGATTTCCCTAAACGATAAACAAAAATTTGATTTAAAGAAACTTGTAAAAACAAGAAATTTAATTGTTCATAATTCATCGAAGGCTGACAAAAAATGGATCAGTTATTTTAAAGCTGATATAAATATTGAAGATAAAATAATTCTATCTTCGACTATCACGGAAAATTTATTGGATAATTTAATTGATTCAATGTATGAACTTTATCGTAAGGTCAGTTTAAAGTATTTGGATAAAGATGAAAAATATATTTTCAATAAACTAATAGATGTCAAATAACTACACACAACAACGTATAACAACAATTGCGGCTTTGTGTCCTGCGGACACAACCGCGCACGTATAAAAGTCGGGGATTTTAGCTATCTTAGTTTTAAACAATCCGCAACTGATTGTTATACAAAACCGTTAGCCATAAACTAAAAGCTTTATTGTAATTAAAATATAAACTATAGTTTGAATAAAATTAACCTCAACACATTAAAAATACTTAGAGGAGCAATTTGCATTTGTTTTTTTATCATAAGTACACCTTTTTTTTC
>NZ_JBLXIB010000020.1:0-29973 GCF_048269745.1 Zunongwangia sp.
TGATGCAAACGGAAGCCAAAATAGTTGGTTTAAATCAAAAGTTGGGATAGGGACATATAATCCTGAGGCTACTTTAGATTTACACGGAAGTTTTAAATTGGTTGATGGAAATCAAGGAGAAGGAAAAGTGTTAACTTCAGATAGCAAAGGAAATGCTACTTGGAAAAGTTTAAACAATTCTGCTACAGCTTCTAATTCTTCTACTTCAAGCAGTAATGAAGAAGTCTTTGCCGATTTATATATGCAATCTTCTCAAAATTTAAGTAATGGCCAAAATGCTATTGATATTCAGTTTAGTAAATCTTATTTTATGAAAAATACTCAATTATCTAATAATGGTATACAAGTAAAACAAGCTGGAATATTTGAAGCTAATGCTACAATTTCAATTAGGATTGATGATGATGATGCCGAAAATGCGATAATTGAATTCTACCTTGCAAAATGGGGAAATAAAATAGCGAGCTCCTCAGTGTTTCTGACTATCGATAGTGCCGTAAAAGATGGAGAAATTTATACAGTAAGTTTAAATAAATTAGTTAAATTAAACCAGTGGGAGCAAATAGCGGTTTATGCTAAAAAATATAATAATAGAGGAAAGAGTAATAGATTATCTATTTTAAGTGATAGCTCTAATTTTAATTTAAAAAAAATTGGATCGATGTAACAAAAAAACCTTCTTAAAAGCTTATTCTTAAGAAGGTTTTTTTGTTCTAAATAGAATACTTATTGATATAATAGATAAAATAAGCCATAATATATCTACTAATAAAATTTCAGTTTGATTTTCAGCATACATTTTCCACATCCAGTTTCCTGAAAAAAATCCATTAATAATGGGAATAGCAAATCCCAAAGCAGATCCTATTAAAAGGGTATATTTAGTAGTTAAATAATTATTTTTTCTAAAACTAAAAATCAGTGTTACTAGTAACCAAGTTATAAAAAAGCTGCTATAAAGAATAGTTTTTCGCTCATCATCTAGTGTTCTTGGTATTATTTTAGCTACAAGCATGTTAGCAGCGATTACTGGATATAACGACATACATAGGGCTATATAAAAATAACCAAGGCCACGATTAAATTTTCGCTTCCTTGCATCTATGTGTTTTTTATCTCTTGCCACTAACCAAATAAGTACGCCGCTTAGGATTACAAAACATGTTATTAAAGCTAAAATAAAATAAATAGTTTTTAAAAATAGCCCGCCAAAATCACCAAAATGTAATCTACGGATAGCAATTTCGACCGCTTCGGTATAGGTATTCTCTTTTGGATTTTTTTCAGCAATAACAGCACCTGTTATTCCATCAAAAATCATTCTTCCATTACTAAATAATCCATGTTGGGCATCAAGTAAACCATCTACTTGAAATTTCATGTTCTGTCCTTTGTAGTTTTTAATGAAAATTTGAGTAGGAGTAAAACCGGCCCATTTTTTTTCAGCTTTTACAACGTATGTATTTAAAGATGGAATGCTTGCGTTTGTTTCTGCAACCCATTCATAATTTTTAAAAGCAGGGCGTACCTCTTCGTAAACTTTTTGTTGTTGTCCGTTGTAAAGAAAATTAAGAGGTACTAGAATTAAAGCAGTAAGGCATAGAATACAGCTGGTTAATGCATACATAAACTGAAATGGCAAGCCTATAACTCCTAAAGCCGTATGAGCATCTGTCCAGATTGTTTTAAATTTACTTTTAGGTCTAAACGTATAAAAATTAGGTATTATTTTTTTCCAATGTATAATAACGCCGGTTACTATTGCTAGCAAAAAGAAAAATGCAATTAAACCTGATAGATAATATCCAATTCTTGGAATTTGTGAGAAAAAGTGTAACCGATAAATAAGTTCTCCTATACTATAAAATTTATAATAAGTAGAAATTTTATAATTTCTTGTATTTATATTGAAATAAACCGATTTTTTTTCAGCTTCTGGAGCGGTTTCTATTTTTGAAGGATTTAAAACTACCAGCATTTTTTGTTTTGCATCTGGCATTGTAAAACGAATATCTCGTCCTTTTAAAGTATACCCTTCTTCTTTTATTGTTTTAATAACACGATCGTAATCTATATCGAGCGCTTTTTCCATATTTACCGGAATACCCTTTTCCCATGCTGTAATTTCATCTTTAAATAAAGCAAAAGCACCGCAGAAAAACATGATAAACAAGGCCACACTAATTATAATACCGCTTATTGTATGTAAATGAAAAAATACATTGTAATTTCTTTTCGGCATAGTTATTAACTAATTGCATGAATAATTTCCCCGTAATGGTATGCTGCATATAGAGCTGTTGCTACTAAAATATAAATACCCCATACTTTCCAGCCGTTTTTAAATAGATAAGGTATAATGAATAAAAGCATCCATAGTAAAAACAATGTATAAATAGAAGTTATTAATATAATACGTTGGTTTGGTAACCAGAGTGCTAAAACCATATGAAATAAAGCAGAAAGTAAATATCCGCCAAAAAAACCGGCAGTGAATTTAGCAATTTTCTGATGTACTTTTTGGGTTAAATATTTTTTTTGAGCAGGCATCTAAACGATATTTTCTATAAAAATTCCTAATAAAAAAATTACCAGTAAATAATAATTGGTTGGTAATTTTAAAGGTCGTCCTAAAACAAGTAGGCTAGTGCTAAGCATAAAAAAAACAATAAAAACAAAAAGAGAAGTTGCCCAGCTATATGTATATATTAAAATTGAAAACGAAAATATTTGTAATGCAATATTGAATATTATTGCTAATCTAGAATGATTTTGTAACCAATCTTCAAGTCGAGTAGAATCGATTTTAATTTTTTTAGAAGTAAGATAATGGCACCAAACTCCTAATAAATTTAAAAATAACGCACAGGTTAGCATTTTGTTTCCAAATTTTAATGCGGGACAAATATATATTTTAAATTAAAAACATTAAAAATTATTTAGACTTAATTTAAATAAAAAAAGTTAGTAATAAATTAGTTTTTCAATTTACTTATCCAATAAATATCAATTTTGAGTGAAGATTTTTACAATAGCCAAATATTGCCTTACAAGGGTATTCTAATAAAATTGTGCCGAGCATATACCGATAATCAGGAAGTTTGTTTACAGGTTTGGAAAAGCCATAAACGATTTAAGCAGCAATGCAAATGGTCCTCTTGGGTATATCGTATTACTTTAAATGTATGTATGACGATGCTAAAGAAGCATAAATCTCAACTTAATATTAAGAAGAATACAATTGCCTCTATAGATATTACAGAACCCAGTGTATTTGAAGATGAAGAACTTCAATTGCTATATGCTGCAATACAAAAATTACCAGAACTAGATAAAGCAATTATTGTACTGTATTTAGAATCTAAATCTTATAAAGAAATTGCAAATATAACAGGTTTTACCATTAGTGCAATAGGAGTAAGAATCAATAGAATTAAAATAAAATTAAAAACGATTATATATGGAAAATAGTATTGAAAAAATCTGGGAAAAAGGCAATCATGGATCAATAATGAAACCCGATTTTTATAATAGAAAAACTTCTATAGTATACCAAAAGATAAATGAAGTTATGAAAAAAGATCAGCTTTTATTAATTCCAGTCAGTATAGGTATAATTTCACTATTATTATTTTATAAAAAGTATGATGCAGCAATTGCAACCACTATATTTTTAGGACTACATTATATTTTTAATCATTTAATTATAAATAAATTGTCGAGATTAGAGATTGGACAAAAATCGTATTCATTTCTAATAGAGTATCAAAAACTACTAAAAAGTACTGTAAAAAAATACGCTTTGTATATGGGAACAGTATTTTCTGGGGGTTTATCGTTTGTTTTTTATTGTGTATATAAAGAAACAGAAGTTTTTACCAAAATTATCCAGAATCAAAACTTATCTAAAATCCTAGTTTTAGTAGGATTTATCTATATCATTTTAACAATTATCTCTGTGAGCTTTTATTTATTGAACACTAAAATATTATATTGGAAATTACTTAAAAAAATAGATGTACTTTTAAAAGAATATAACGAAAGTGAATCTCAATTATAAAATAGTATAATTCTCTATAAGCAATTTTGTGCTAAAAGATATACCTTTAATTAAATGTAAGTAAACTCTCGGTAAACCGACAATTTACTGTATCATTTTAAAACTTAATTTTCTTTATGCATCAGGTTATACTTAATCATGTTTCAAAAATTATTACCCTTACACCAGAAGAAAAAGAAGAGTTTGTTAGTATTCTCCAAGAAATAAAACTTAGTAAAAAAGAGAAACTGATAACAGAAGGAGATAATGTAGATTATAATTATTTTGTAGTGAAAGGTTGTTTAAAAGCTTCTTATACAGATGATTCAGAAAATGAACATATCCTGCAATTTGCTATGGAGGATTGGTGGATAAGTGATTACGAATCGTTTTTTAACCATGTTCCTGCGCGTCTAACAGTAGAGTGTCTAGAAGATTGTACATTATTAGCTATTCATAAAGATGCACAAAACGAATTATTAAAAAGAATCCCTAAATTTGAACGTTTTTTTAGAATTAAAATAACAAATGCTTTTATATCACTAAGAGCTAGGGTTTTATCTTCATTATCAAAAAATACAAAAGAGCGTTATTTAGAATTTTATGAGAAGTATCCGCAATTAGAGCATCGTATTGCTAACTACCATATTGCTAATTTCTTAGGTATAAAACCTGAAAGCCTTAGTCGTATCCGTAAAGAGCTTGTATAGCTTAACAATTTTTAACAGCACTTACTAACATATATCAAGGCTTTAAATCAAAATTCAGTAGTATCTTCGTGAGTGAAAGGAAAAAGGGAAAGAAATTGCAATGAAAATATTAAATCTGGTCTATATTGGCCAGATTTTTATTTAAAAAAAGATTATGAGTTCAACACAAGAATTATTAAAATCATTTAATCTAAACGGATTAAAATTACCAAATAGAATAGTAATGGCTCCAATGACGAGGAGTCGAGCAGACAATACGGAAAACAAACCAACTGAAGAAATGGAAGGCGAGTATTATGCTTTAAGAGCTTCGGGTGGACTATTAATTTCTGAGGGCTCACCAATTAGTGATGAAGCTGTAGGATATATAAACGTACCTGGGATTTATAAATCAGCACAAATAGAAGGTTGGAAAAAAGTAACCGATAAAGTACATGATAAAGATGGACGGATTTTTATTCAACTATGGCATGTAGGGAGAATGTCTCACCCCGACTTTCAAAATGGGAATCCAACTTTAGCGCCATCTGCTATTAATCCGAATGGACAAGTTTTTACGGAAGAAGGGTTTAAAGAGACTCTTACTCCAAAAGCTATGTCCATAGCGGATATCAAGCGTACTATAAACGATTTTAAGACTGGTGCTAAAAATGCAATGAAAGCAGGATTTGATGGAATAGAGATTCATTCTTCTAATGGTTATTTACTACATCAGTTTTTTAATAGATGTTCAAATGTAAGAGATGATGAATATGGTGGAAGTATCGAGAATCGAGCTAAAATATTATTTGAAGTAATTGATGCTATTAAAGAAGTAATACCGGAACAAAAAATTGGGTTACGCTTAAATCCATCTTTACATAATTTATTTGGAATAACTCTTGATGAAGAAACTATTCCAACTTTCGATTATATAGTTAATAAGTTAAATGAATACGATTTAGCTTACTTACACTTATCAGAACCATTTACCGATGTATCTGATAATAAGTTTGCAGTAACCGAAATTGCTAAACATTACCGACCAATTTACAAGGGTACTATAATTATAAATGGTGGTTTTGATCAGGAAAAAGGAAACAAACTAATAGAAGAAGGAAATGCAGATTTAGTGGCTTATGGAAAGCCATATATCTCGAATCCAGATTTAGTAGAACGATTTAAAAAAGGAATAGCTTTAACAGATTGGGATCAAGATACATTTTATGTTCCTGGAAAAAAAGGATACTTAGATTATCCTGTAAAAGCTAGAGATTAATGAATGTTTTTTAAGTTGGTTATAGTTGATGAAAAAAATCCTGCTAATAAATTTATTAGCAGGATTTTTTAATTTTAAAAAGCGCCCCTTAATAGTTAAGATGCCTTAACATTCTGAGGTTTTAATTTTTGTATTTGAGAATTATTTATAGTTGCTAATTTAATATAAGTATTTTTTTGAGGGGTATTAAGCTGATTTACTAAAACATCTTCATTTAAAATTTTTGCACCAATTGCTTTAGCATCTTCAATAACCATTAGATCCGGATTTTTACCTGTGATTAAAACACCCGTTTTTTCAGACATTTTGTGTTCAATTTCCACATTCCAATTCCTCAATTGTTCCACAATTTCCATTTTGTTTTCTTCCTTAAAAGAACCATCTAAAACTACTTTTTTATTTTTAAAGGTCTTTTTTAAAGAAACTATATTTTGAGATGTCTTACTTTTTTTCTGTTCAATAAGTAACTTGTATATTAATAATGAGGTTGTTACTATAAGTAATACATAAGCTCCGATAATTAATTGAGGGGTCATCATGATTAAAATCTTATAAATTAAATTGTAATTAGTTCGTTATTAAATTAATTAGTGTATCCTATATAGTCCTATAATTATGCTAGAAAACCTTCTTTAATAATACTTTAACTAGAATTAAGTGTTTTTTATAGATTATTGAAAATCTTTTAAACATTGTAACGTATAACATTTTTACCTATAGATTTTCCACTTTCTTGTAGTTTGTGTACTTCTCTAAAAACTTCAGTATTTAAACCTTGAAAAGTTTTATTAATAGTAGATTGTAAAGTTCCATCTTCAAACAAGATACATAACTCTTCTAATATTTTGTGTTGGGCTACCATATCGTTTGTTTTATATAGTGATCGGGTAAACATAAATTCCCAATGAAAAGCTGCACTTTTCGATTTTAATTTATCTAGATCTAAAGGTTCTTTATTTTCCACTATCGAACAAATTTGACCTTGTGGTGCAATTATAGTTGCCATATTATCCCAATGTGAATCTGTGTCGGCAAAATTTAAAATATAAGCTACAGTATCTATTTTGGCTTTTTTCAATTCATTTTGTAAATCATAATGATTTACCACCAAATCTGCTCCCATTTTTTCGCACCATTGTTTAGTTTCTTTCCTCGAGGCTGTGGCTATTACTTTAGTATTAGTTAGTTTTTTAGCAATTTGTATTGCAATAGATCCAACACCTCCGGCACCACCAATTATTAAAAGAGTTTAATTTTTTTCTCCATTTCTTTTAATTTTTAGTCGATCAAAAATGGACTCCCAGGCTGTTAAAGCAGTCAGTGGCATAGCTGCTGCTTCCTCAAAAGATAGATTGCTAGGTTTATGTCCAACTAAACGATGGTCTACTAATTGAAATTCAGCATTACAGCCTGGTTTTTCGTATTCTCCTGAGTAATATACCTTATCACCAATTTTAAAATTAGAAACATCACTACCCACAGCTTCTACAATTCCTGATGCATCCCAACCGATAATTTTAGGATCTTCTAACTCTTCCTTTTTCGCAGCATTTTGACGCACCTTATAATCTACTGGGTTTACGGAAACGGCATGAATTTTCACCAACAAATCTGTAGCTTCAGGTATTGGTTTTTCAGTCTCAAATGAAATAAAACAATTTTTAGAATCGACGGGTAGTGATTTAGTAAATCCTATAGCTTTCATACTTTTTTTGTATGAAATTACTATATGTAAAATGGCTATACAAGATTTTCACTTTTCTTTAATTTTAATCAAAAATCATTGCGCCAATTGGTATAAGGATTAATGATAAAATCATAGAAATAACGATTAATAAAGCAGCTTGTTTTTCTTGAGATTTTAAAAATGATGCAAAAACGGCTAAGTTAGCAGCTATAGGAAATAATGGTATTAAAGCTAATACTTGTCTATCTTGTTTCTGCAAACCATTTATTAACCAATACTCTAAGCCCATTAATCCTGCAGTTATAATAATAGCTGATAAAGCACGTATACCAAGCGCTTTACAATAATACTTCCAGTTAATAGATTCAAATTTAATATTTGTTAAATTCATTCCTATAATCATCATTCCTAATACCGAAACTACAGTGCCTATTACATTGATTACCGGTTTTGCTGCTTTCAGGTTTTGCACACCAAAACCTTTTAAAACTAAAGCCAAAATAATTACGTATATAAAAGGAATTTTAAGGACCTCTATTATCGCTTTTCTAGTATTAAGTTTTGATTTGGCAACTTGGATATATCCAAAAATATTTCCGTAAATAGCAGTGCCAACATAAATGCATATTAAAGTAGTAACAGCTTTATCTCCAAATAATGCTTTCACAATAGGGATCCCAAAAAATGCTACATTAAAATATGAAAAACCGCTTTTTAAGATGTTGATATTTCCGGAATTATCTAACCATTTATCGAATAAAATAGCAGGAAATACCATTAAAAAAGCTAATGCAAAAGAAAGTATAGCTAAAATAATTAAGTTAGAAAAATTAGCTTCCAGGACATGATCTATCACTAGAATGGGTAATAAAACAAATAATAGCGGCTTATGAATCCAAGATTTTGGAATTATATTTTTTTTATTGAGAAGGTATCCCGCAGGAATACAGCATAAATAAGGTAGTATAGTTACATATAATGATTTAAACATGTTGAGTTGGGGGGTAAATATTCTTTTTTAATAATAAATGTTCTATAAAATAATTGTTTATTTCGGTTAACTTATTTTCATTATTTTTAACTAAATTTTTCTACATAAATGTAATTATTCTTTAGCGTAACATTTTAATTTTTCACAATCGATTTTTTTTATCTAGCTATTTTTCTAAGTCATTTTATGAATTATCATAATAACAGCTTTAGAGTAGGAGAGTGTCTCTTTGTGATGTTAAATGTCTGCATGTTATTTCTTTATAATGTTGTATTTAAAATTCTATATAGTATTTTTTTGTAGTCTGATTTAATTGTTCAATTAAATCAACTATTAATCAATTATTCAATTACGTTTTAAATAATTAGTTTTATGGTTTAAATGTTTTGTCGTTTCTAATAATTACTTCAATTTTGTGAGTCATTAGTCTTTTATAAGGTTTTTTAAAAATTAAAAATAAACAGTTACCCTACATAATTGTTATCTTTTTTTATAGATAAAGGATGGGGATTGTTATATATTTTAATGTTTATATAAGCGTATTATTTCTTCTTTTACCATTTATGGTAATTCTTTTTCATGGGTATATTTTATTGTTAGCGATACTATTATCTTTTTTTTATTTTCTTTTAAAGTCAAAAATTTTTGCACAAAGTCAACAAAAAGATAAAATAGATTCTGATGATTTAGTTAGTTATGAAGAATCTAGAAAAATAGTTGAAGATTTAGATCGATTAATGCAATCTGAAAAATTGTATCTATATACAGAACTAGAGTTAAGACAAGTAGCTTATATAATTGATATTTCTGAAGATAAAATTGTTCGTGCATTATGGAAAGTAGAGCAGCACAGTTTTGAAAAGTATTTAGATGATTTACGTATAAATGAAGCTTGCGATATATTATTAATTCCGGAATTGGAATTACTTGACATCCATGAAATAGCTCTTGAATGCGGCTTTAGAGATGGAGAAGAGTTAGAAATTATTTTTAAAGAGAAAATTGGTGTTACTCCAGATGAATATCGAGAACGATATAGTTACTACGACTAAAAATACCTACTAACATATAGTAAAGCCCTCCTTGAATTTACCTTAACTATCCGTAAATTTGGAAAAAATAATTATTATGAAAAACATTTTGCATATTGTTTCCAGTATTAATGGACAGAATTCTTATAGCTTAGCCCTAAGCAGAAGAATATTGGAAAATCTTCAAAAAAAATATCAAGAAAGTAAAATTGTAGAGCGTAATATTGTTGCTGAAAATTTCCCTCATATTACAGAAGAAACTTGGTCTGCTATTATAACACCTCAAGCTAATAGAACTGAAGAACAAAATAATCTTGTAAAACTTCAAGATGAAGTTATTAAAGAATTATTTGATGCTGATATTTTAGTAGTAGGAGCACCGTTATACAATTTCGGTATTCCTTCTCAATTAAAGGCATATATCGACCACTTGGCCAAAAATGGAGAAACTTTCCATTATACTGAAGAAGGACCAGAAGGTTTAGTAAAAGATAAAAAAGTTTATATAGCAATGAGTTCTGGTGGTGTATATTCAGAAAATCCATTGTACGATTATGTTTCTGGTTATTTAACAAAAGTTTTCGGATTTATAGGAATGACAGATGTAGAGATTGTGCGTATAGAAGGTTTAGCTATTCCTGAACTTCAAGATGAAGCTATGGACAAAGCACAAAAACAATTAGAAGAAGTTTTAGGCTAATTTTAGTTTTATAAAAAAGAACTTTAAAAAGCTTTCTGAATTTTTATTCGGAAAGCTTTTTTTAATTGAACACCAATGGATTTTCATAAATTATATAATTTATCACTTTCTTATAAAAGCACTCCAAAAATGCCGATTTTCTTTTTCGGTCATGGTAGCCCCATGAATGCTATTGAAGAAAATGAATTTGTTTTAAGTTGGCGTAAAATTTCGGAAACCATTCCAAAGCCTAATGCTATAATTTGTATTTCAGCTCATTGGATAACTAAAGGTACTGCGGTTACTGCTATGAATAAGCCTAGAACTATTCATGATTTTGGTGGTTTTCCGAAAGAACTTTTTGAAGTTAAGTATCCGGTAAATGGAGCACCTGAGTTAGCAAAAAATATTTCTAAAAGCATAACAGAAAATCCAATTTTATTAGACCATCAATGGGGATTAGACCATGGTAGTTGGAGTGTCCTTAAACACTTATATCCGGAAGCAAACGTTCCAGTTATTCAGCTAAGTTTAGATGCTTATAAAACTACTTTAGAACATTATAAATTGGCTAAGGAGTTATCAATTTTAAGAAGAAAAGGGATTTTGATATTAGGGAGCGGTAATATTGTACATAATTTAAACAGAATAGATTGGAATAATTTTGATAAAATAGATCATGCATTTGCGTGGGCTCGAGAAGCAAATAAACGGATTAAAAGGCTTATTGAGAATAACGATCATTATTCATTGCAAAATTATAAAAAATTAGGAGTAGCTGTAAATCTTGCAATACCTACTAGCGAACATTATTTACCTCTTTTATATATTTTAGCATTACAAGAAAAAGGAGATATTCTTGAATTTTTTAACGATAAAGCAGTGGGAGGTTCGTTAAGCATGACTTCGCTGAAATTAACTTAATATTTAAGCAGTAATTTAATAATAAAGTTACACTTTCTTGAACAGGTTTTAACATACTTATTACCATTTAGTTATAATTTTTTGTGACCATAAATCATGTAAATTATGACTTTAATATCTGACCGTAACTACTTTAAATTAATAAGTAATTCTGCTACTTATCTAAATGCTAATATACAAGCTGTATTAATACATCTTTTTGTTAAGCGTAGGCTAATTTTTTTAATCTCTCCGTTTATTTTTAAGGAAAAGTCTAAGTACAGTTTTTTTAGAATTTTTAATTGATGAAAATTCTATACGCAATTCAAGGAACAGGGAATGGACATCTGTGTAGAGCTTTAGAAATAATCCCTCATTTACAACAAAAAGGCGAGTTAGATATTCTGGTAAGCGGAATCCAAGGCGATATTACTCTACCTTATCCGGTAAAATATCAATTAAAAGGGCTTAGCTTTATTTTTGGTAAAAAAGGCGGTGTCGATGTTTGGCAAACTTATAAAAAGAATCGGCTAAAACGTTTTTACAAAGAAATAAAAGGGCTTCCTGTTAGAGAATACGATTTAGTTATAAGCGATTTTGAACCCGTTTCTTCTTGGGCTTGTTTTTATGCGCATAAACGCTGTTATTCGTTAAGTCATCAATCTGCTGTATTACACCCCATGGCACCACAGTCAACAAAAAAAGATGCAGTTGGCATTCAAATATTAAAAACATACGCACCAACCGATTATCAATTTGGATTTCATTTTAAAGCTCTAGATCAGCAAGTTTTCACCCCTGTTATCAGAAGCGAAATACGAGCATTAAATTGTACCGATAAAGGATATTATACTGTGTATTTACCTTCTTATTCCGACAAAAAATTACTAAAAATTTTTAATGAATTCCCGAATTATAATTTTCAAATTTTTTCTAAACACAATATACAATCAGCTAATTTTGGGCATATAAAAATAAACCCTATAAATAATAAAGGTTTTTTAAAAAGTATGGCTAACTGCAAAGGCGTAATTTGTGGAGCGGGTTTTGAAACTCCTGCAGAAGCTCTGTTTCTTAAAAAAAAGGTATTAGTAATCCCAATGAAATTTCAATACGAACAACAATGTAATGCGACTATGTTGCACCATATGGGAGTGAAAGTTCTTAAAAACCTAAAGAAAAAAAGAATTCCGGAAATTCGAGAATGGTTAAAAAATGATATAATTCTAAAAATAAATTTTCCGAATCAGACGTCAAAAATTATAGATTTACTTTTTAAACACGCAGCGGAAAATCTCCCAAAAAAAAGTAATTGGAAACGAGCACCCATAACTTTAGATGAATAAAAAAGAATTTCAAGATCATTTTGTTTGGGGTACAGCTTCAGCTGCATTTCAGATAGAAGGTAGCCCTTATAAAGACGGCAAGAAAGCATCTATTTGGGATGAATTTTCTCATAAAAAAGGGAAAATTTATAAAGGCCAAAATGCCGATGTAGCATGCGATTTCTATAATAGATATGAAAATGATTTGCTGTTGATGAAATCGATGAATATTAAGCATTTTCGATTTTCATTATCTTGGTCTCGTATTTTACCAGACGGAATAGGAAAAATTAATACATTAGGAATCGATTTTTATAACCGACTAATAAATAAATGTTTAGAACTGGGAATTACTCCTTGGGTTACGCTTTATCACTGGGATTTACCACAAGCATTAGAAGAAAAAGGAGGATGGATTAATCGAGAAATCATCAATTGGTTTTCACAATATGTAAATATTTGTGTAAAGCATTTTGGAGATCGGGTAAAAAATTGGATGGTTTTAAATGAACCTTTAGTTTTTTTGGGAGCCGGTCATTTTTTAGGAATTCACGCTCCAGGTAGGAGAGGAGTTAAAAATTTTATACGGGCAATGCATCATGCTTCTCTCTGTCAGTCAATTGGCGGTAAAATTTTACGAGATTATAACGAAAACTTAAACATGGGTACCACATTTTCTTGTTCGCATATTGAAGCTTATCGAAATCGTGAAAAAGATTATAATGCTGCTAGCCGTGTAGATTGCTTGATAAATCGCTTATTTTTAGAACTTAGTTTAGGATATGGTTATCCGTTTAATGAGTTGCCATTTCTTAAAAGAGTTGAGAAATTTTATAAAGCTGAAGATGATAAATTACTTCAATTTGAATTTGATTTTATTGGCATTCAAAATTATACTCGGGAGGTTGTAAAAAATGCGTGGTGGATTCCGTATCTGCAAGCCACAAATGTAAAAGCTGAAAAGCGAAATATTCAAACAACTGAAATGGGATGGGAAATTTATCCGGAAGGACTTTTTCAGTTGCTAAAAAAATATAATAATTATAAAGGTGTAAAAAATATTTTAGTGACTGAAAATGGAGCTGCATTTCCGGATACTGTGCAAAATAATACTGTAGCAGATAAAGAACGAAAAAAATATATTCAGCAGTATTTACAAGCAGTCCTAAGCTGGAATTTTATTTTACATAATGCAAGTTATAACTTTTTAAAAAATAGATAAATTTAATTGAACTATAATTTATATTATGTAAAATAGAATATTTTAATTACTGAAAATCAGTGCTTTTAAATGCTATTCTTCTATCCTTAATTTATAAACCTTACCACTGTACGATATATTATCGCGTTCGGAACTTGTAACAAAAGTTTGAGCTGATCCGTTTTTATAAAGTGTTATTAAAAATAATAAATTTTCGGTATTATTTTTTACGCTAAAGTGAATTTCTATTTTCTCTTTATTAGGTTTTTCCAGTATTTCTAAATCTTTAGCTATACCATCATATTCAATTCCGCCAGTACTACCGTACCCTCCTCCCATTTGCCGTACACCAAAATATGGAAGATATATTGAAACGGAATCTTTATTCATTCGTATATAATTGGTATTTGTAACTAAACTAATTGCTCCACTTCTCATGGGGTTTGCCCATTGATTCTGAATCTCAAACTCTGAATTAGCAGCAAACGCTTTTAAATCGTCAAAACTAGATATATCGGCAATCGTTCTCTGACTTCCACAAGAAATTAGTGATAGAGAAATGAATAAAGCAGGAAAAATATATTTGATTTTAATAAACATTTTTAAAAGAATTATAACTTGTTAAGTAATAGGTAAATAGTATTAAAATATTATAAAATTATCGATTTATTATAATTTTAAACTGTTTTTTAAGAATTAAAGTATTTATAAATTTTCTAAAAGAATTTTTAAAACCTTTGTAAAGCTTATCGATATTAGCGTCCTTAGTAACTTATAAAAAACATTTATGGAAACATTATATCAATTTGTACAGCTAAGTAAAAGTGAGCGCTTACAAACGTTTACTGATGAAAAATTAAATAAAATTGAAAAAAAATATGATTTTATAACTCGAGCTGAAGTTCATTTTAAGAAAAATCATGCTGATGATAAAAATGGATTTATTTGCAATATTAAATTGAGTGTCCCAGGTCCACAAATTTTTGCAGAATCTAACGCTGATTCTTTTGAAGCAGCAGCTGTATCTACGATTAAAGATCTTGATAAGCAGTTAGACAAGAAAAAAGGTCAGATGCAAAAGCATTAAATATTAGCTATATACTGAAACTAAAAAAAGCCCTTTGAAAAGGGCTTTTTTTACTATGAATAATCTAATTATTTAGCTTCTTCTTTATGTAATTTTTCTTTAAAGGTATTAATAATTCCACCTTTTAGTAAAATATCTATTTGTCGATCACTCAATGTGTGTTTTGTTTCAAAGCTTATTTCATCACCATTTTCTTTAGATACTTTTACAGTGATTGGTTTTCTGTTGGCTACATTATCACGTAAGTTTTCTAAAATTACAGTATCCCCCTGCTCTATTTTATCATAATCTTCAATATTTTTGAATTCTAAAGGTAAAATACCAAAATTCACCAAATTTTGCCAAGCAATCCTGGCATAGCTATTAGCTATAACTGCATGTTGTCCTAAAAATTTTGGTGCTAATGCGGCATGTTCTCGGCTAGAACCTTGCGCATAGTTATCTTTTGCAACTACAACATGTCCGCTTTCTTTCTCTTTGGCTTCCATAGCTCTGTCATAGAAGCTTTCATCAATTACTGTATACGAGAATTTACTAATCTCAGGTAAATTACTTCGAAAAGGCAAAACTTCAGCTCCAGCTTTTAAAATTTCATCAGTAGAAATATTATCACCCATTTTCAGCAATACAGGTACTTTAATTTTATCTGCTAAAGGTTCTATAGTTGGTAGTGATTTTATATTAGGCCCTTTTTCTAGTGTTACTTCTTCACCATCTTCTGCTGGTGGTACCAACATATCCTCATTAATTATTTCAATTTCCGGAGCTTTATATTGAGGATAACTCATTTTATAAATTTCCTCAATATCGCGAGGATCTGTTATTTTTCCGGTTAATGCGGAAGCTGCTGTTGTTTCCGGACTACATAAATGAACCTGATCGTCCTTAGTACCACTTCGATCTGGGAAATTCCGTGGCATTGTCCGTAAACTTATTGTTCCCGATGCTGGTGCTTGCCCCATACCAATACACCCCATACAACCCGATTGATGGAAACGAGCTCCTGCTTTTATTAGGTTAGCAAAAGCACCGGTATCTATCATATTCTGGATTATTTGTCTTGAAGTTGGATTAATATCGAAAGAAACCCCTGAATCAATTGATTTATCTTTTACAATAGCTCCAGCAATCCAAAAATCTCTTAACCCCGGATTGGCTGAAGATCCTATTACAACTTGGCTAATTGATTTACCAGCTACCTCGCTTACCGGAACTACATTACCTGGACTTGTTGGTAAAGCAATAAGGGGTACTAATTGTGATAAATTTATTTCTTCATGCAAATCATATTCACAACCTTCATCTGGTAAAAGTTCAACCCAATCTTCTTCACGTTGTTGTGCTTTCAAAAATTTCTTAGTTTCTTGGTCACTAGGGAAAACAGTAGTAGTAGCTCCTAATTCGGCTCCCATGTTTGCTATAACATGCCTATCCATTGCACTAAGTGTATCCACTCCCGGACCATAATATTCGATGATTTTACCAACGCCTCCTTTTACATCATATCGCCTAAGCATTTCTAGAATTATATCTTTGGCACTTACCCAATCTGGCAATGTACCTGTTAATTTAACTCCCATTATTCTAGGCATTTTCACAAAATAAGGTTGTCCTGCAATTGCAGCAGCAACATCTAAACCGCCTGTTCCTATTGCCAACATGCCTAATGATCCTGCAGCGGGAGTGTGACTATCTGATCCTACCAAAGTTTTTCCAGGTTTGCCAAAACGTTCCATATGTACGGGATGACTTACTCCGTTTCCAGGTCGGCTAAACCATAGTCCAAATTTTCGAGCTGCAGAGAGTAAAAATTTATGGTCATCTGCATTTTTAAAATCGGTTTGTAATAAATTGTGATCTACATACTGTACTGCTACTTCTGTTTTTGCTTTTTCTAGTCCCATAGCTTCTAGCTCCAACTGCACTAAAGTTCCAGTTGCATCTTGTAATAAAGCTTGGTCTATTTTTATACCAATTTCTTTATCGGGAGTATACATATCCCCTTCTAAAAGATGTTCTTTAATTAGTTTTTGTGTTACATTTAGTTTAGGCATAGTCTGTTTTTTGACTATAAGTTACTTTATATAGATGTCTATAAAAAGCTTTTTAACAATACGTTACCCTCAAATCATTATAATTTTAGAGAGTTTTTAGATTTGATAAATAGAATAAAAAAAATCGTCACTTTTGAGTGACGATTTTTTATAAAAGGTTCAACTAAAATCTTAGAATTTATAATTGAATTATTCAGATCTACTTAATTTATTTAGAATATCAACACGCGCTCCTTCTTCTACATTAAATCCCGGTTTACCTTTTCTAGGAAACAAATAATCAAAATCTTCATTGAAAGCACTCCAGCTTTCCGCTAATCCAAAATTGTCGTTTTCGCGCTTCATTTTAGGTCTCTCAAAGGTATTCAGGTCAGAGTCGTATCTAGATCCTACGGCATCTTCTCCAGGGAATACCATCCCTCCATTAATTTCAGAATAAATTAAAACAGAAGCACCAGCATCTCCAGGAAAATCAATAATTTTTAATCCAAAATGCTTAAGATCGTTTGCGTTTGTGGTAATATCTTTTGTTTTAAACTCATCTTTAAAATTATTTCTAGGATGTGCATAAACTGGTGCACCTCCGGCATTTTCAGATAAAGTTTTTAAATCAGCGTAAGCATCTTTTAAAATCCCATCGCAAGTAATTAAAATAGCTTTGATATTGTATCCATCGTCTACTAATTTTTGGACTGCTTTTTTAGATGTTTCTTCTACTACATCAATTAAGATAATATCTCTCCTGTTAATATGTCGTAATGCATAACCTTGATTAAAAACCCCATCTTTTTCTTCCCCCTTAATTAAAAATGTATCGGGAATTAATTTTAAAAATTTACCGGTTTCACCTTTCAAAATATATTCAGCACTTTGGCTGTGCAATACCTCCATCTTATCTACAGTCTTCATAAATTGTATTTTTAATTAATTAATATGAATTTACAAAGTGCTTTATTTAAAACCAATCTTGTTTAGAGTAGTTTAACTTGTATTTATTAAATCATTAAAATTTCCATAAAAAAGGCTACAAGTATTTGTAGCCTTTATAAATTATTATAATAAATGAATTTTTTATTCGTTAGTAGCTTTTTTTGCTTCTTGTTTTAAGTCTTCGTTGGCTATAATTGCCAATTCTACTCGTCTATTTTTAGAACGACCTTCAGCAGTACTATTATCATATTTTGGTTGAGATTGTCCGTACCATTTAGTATCGAATCTACTACCAGAAATACCTTTGTCTACTAAATAGTTAGTTACAGATTGAGCTCTGTTTTTAGAAAGGGTTAAATTGTAGCTAGCACTACCTGTATTGTCAGTATGTCCTTCTACTAAAATATTAGAGTCTGGATATTCTTTTAAAATCCCAGCTAATTTATTTAATGTAGCTTCAGATTTAGCATTGATATTATATTTATTAGTATCAAAATAGACACCACTATTTTCGTTAAAAGTAACATTAATACCTTCTCCAACTCTTTCTACTTCTGCTCCAGGAACTTCAGTCTCAATTTGTTTAGCTTGCTTATCCATTCTATTACCAATATAAGCTCCGGCAGCCCCACCAACTACACCACCAATAATGGCACCTAAAGCAGAATTACCATCTCCAACATTGTTACCAATTACGCCTCCTATAGTAGCTCCACCGGCAGATCCTATTACAGCTCCTTTTTGTTTATTATTTGCATTTTGAATTGCATCACAGCTAACTAAAGATAAGGTAGCTATTGCAATTGTTACCGCAAAAAATTTATTCATTGTTTTTCTCATATCTATTTTTGATTTTATTTTTAAAGCTTACTGAATGTCATTCTTATCACAAAAGGAGAACCCTCTAGTGTTACGGTTTGTTCCCAAACCATAGAATTTTGTGTAAGCGAACTTAAATTAAGTCGGAAA
Source organism: Zunongwangia sp. (assembly GCF_048269745.1). Lineage (NCBI taxonomy): Bacteria > Pseudomonadati > Bacteroidota > Flavobacteriia > Flavobacteriales > Flavobacteriaceae > Zunongwangia > Zunongwangia sp. The sequence continues at coordinate 18,865 of NZ_JBLXIB010000020.1, forward strand.
CCTTGGTTTCCATTAGTAGATTTATACTTCTCGTTTACAGGTTTTAAAAGAAAATCATACACACCTTGCGGAGTATTTTCTTCATCTATAGACCATATAAAATGTCTGGTACCACTTGTGCAATTACTACCGGAAACATCGTAAGTACCTCTATTATTGTTAGAAACAAAATCCCAAGTACTACCTTCTAAGCAACTTGCAGCTGCATCATTAAATAAAGTCACATTAAATGTTCCGGTGTTTTGAGGATAGGTAACACTTGTTAACGTCCAGTTACCATCGAAAGTTTTTCTAGCTTGTTTGGCTACTTTACTAGTTCCTCCACAGGAAACTAAAACTAGCACCAATACCGTTAGGGAAAGAAATTTTTTCATTTTAGTATAAATTTTTAGTATAAATAAAAACCAATGCAACAACCTATACAAGCTGAGACATTGGTATTTCTTGTTCAAAAATAATGTGCTTATCGTCTAAACAAACGACTTATTAGCGATATAACCAACAATACAACAAAAATATAAAATATAATTTGCGCAATGTCTGTAGCACCTTCTGCTACCCCTCCCCAGCCAAATATAGCGGCAACAACAGCTATAATTATAAAAATAATAATTAGACGTATCATAATAATTTTTTTTGATTAGTTATTACAACTAAATTAGTATAGTGGTTATCCTTGTACAAAAGATTATCATTAGTTTAACAACACATTTGTTAAGGATTCTTAATTAAAAAATATTTTTGCGTACAATTATTAATATTCTATTAATTTTTTGGCTTTTTTAAAGCTACAATCATTTCTTTATTTACAAAAAGCTAGCTATTTTTAGGTAGTCTTATTTAGTTAAGCTTTAATAATAGATAGCTTATTTTACTAAGTATTTATTTACCTTTATTGATTCAATTGCAAATAAACATAAACTAATATTTCATAAAAAAGAGGTTCAAATTTTAAAGAAAATTAATTTAAATTTGTTTATTACGAGATATATAAAATTTTAATAATGGCTATAACAAATATCCCCAGTGTTAATTTGGCTGATTTTACTTCAGGCGATGATTCGAGAAAACAAAAGTTTGTAGAAGAAATAGGAAAAGCTTATGAAGAAATAGGTTTTGTAGCTTTAAAAAACCATTTTTTAAGTGAAGATCTTGTCGGAGAACTTTATAAAGAGATAAAAGCTTTTTTCGATTTGCCAGTTGATATAAAAAGTAAATATGAAATAGAAGGCTTAGCCGGACAACGTGGATATATTTCTTTCGGAAAAGAACATGCTAAAGGAAAAAAAGAAGGTGATTTAAAAGAATTTTGGCATTTTGGGCAAGAACCTGCCGGTGACTTCCCTGAAAATGTTCATGTTGAAGAATTGCAAGACTTTAATCATACAGGTATGGAAGCATACCGAATGCTGGAAAAAACAGGCATGTATGTTTTAAAAGCTTTAGCCCTTTATATAGGTTTAGAAGAAGATTATTTTGATAAATGGGTAACTAATGGGAATTCAATTTTACGCCCTATCCACTATCCTCCTATTACGGAAGAACCAAAAGGAGCTGTAAGAGCTGGAGCGCATGGCGATATAAACTTAATAACCTTATTAATGGGAGCTTCTACTGGAGGTTTGCAGGTATTACGAAAAGATGGTGAATGGATAGATGCTATACCAGCTGAAGATGAATTAGTGATAAATGTTGGAGATATGCTTGAAAGGCACACCAATAATAAGCTACGATCTACTATACACCGGGTAGTAAATCCACCAAAAGAAGAATGGGATAAACCAAGATATTCTATTCCGTTCTTTATGCACCCTAGAAGCGAAATGCCTTTAAATTGTTTGGAGGAATGTATCGATGAAGAACACCCAAAACAATACGAAGATATTACAGCAGGCGAATTTTTACACCAACGTTTAGTTGAAATAGGATTAGCAAAAAAATAAAATTTTTATGGCAAAGAAGAAATTAGGATTGGAAGATTTAGGAGGATTTGTTTTTTCTACCAATAACGATTTTGACGAGACCGAATACCAAGATACCGAACAAACAGAAACCTTAGCTCCTAAAAAACAATATTTAGAAGCTCACTTTAGTAATAAAGGCCGTGGTGGAAAAATAGTAACTATAATTAAAGGTTTTGAAGGTTTAGAAGAAGATCTTATTAGACTAGGAAAACAACTTAAAAAGAAATGTGGTGTAGGAGGCTCTGTAAAAGATAATGAAATTATTATACAGGGTAATCATCGGGATAAAATAATGGAAATACTAAAAAAAGATGGATATAACGTTAAACGTGTGGGAGGCTGAAAATTGAAAGAAAATAAAGCATTACATATAATTCATGGCGATAGTTTAGCTGATAATTTTAGCAAACTAGCTCTTGAAGGAGAGAAAATTATTTGGCGAGAAATGTTGTGTGAAGGACCAACTTCGGAAGAGGTGGGAACGGATGCCTTTTTCAAAATGCGTCAAGATTTTTTAAAAGAATATTACGGAGTAAGTAACGAGGATTATCAACATGGATTTGTAGATGAATTTAAACGATTTCAAGCCATAGAAGATTACGACCATATCGTGCTATGGTTTGAATTCGATTTATTTTGCCACATCAATTTATTAGCAGCTGTTTACTATTTTACAAATTTTAAAAAACAGGTTCCTGTTTATTTAGTGTGCAGTAAAAAGTTAAAAGGAGAAAAGAGTCTTACGCCCTTATCACATTTAAATACTGCTCATTTATTACAGCATTTTAAACAGAAAATTCTATTAACTGAAAAAGATTTAGAAGTTTCTAACTTTATGTGGGAGCTTTATTGTAGTAACGATCCGCAATTGCTAAAACTACAAATAAAAACAAAAACAAATTTTGAATATTTATCGAGTAGTATTCGGGCGCATATAGAACGCTTTCCTAATAGCATTACCGGTATTAATTCTTTAGAACGAAATATTTTACGCTTAATAGATTTGCATACTATTTCTAATGAAACACAGTTATTAGGCTATGCATTAGAATACCAAGGTTATTACGGATATGCAGATATACAAATGCAACGAGTCCTGCAGCAATTAGCAATTTTTTATACGTTGGCAGATAATAGGATTGTGTTAACTGAAGCCGGACAACAAGTGCTCGATAAAAAGAAAAATTTTTATAGAAATTTAACCAATAACGATATTTTTGGTGGAGCAAGAAAGTATGACTTTTTGTACGAGCAAGATAACCACCATTTATTAAAATTATAATATGAGTTTAGAAGCATCCGAGTTTATTTTAAATGCAGATGGTAGTATTTATCATTTAAATTTAAAACCAGAGCAATTAGCAGATACTGTAATTACAGTTGGCGATCCAGATCGAGTATCGCAGGTAACTAAACATTTCGATTCGGTTGAATTTCAAACTCAAAAACGAGAATTTCATACCCAAACCGGATATTTTAAAAGAAAACGAATATCGGTTATTTCAACAGGCATTGGGACCGATAACATCGATATTGTTTTTAATGAATTAGATGCCCTAGTTAATATTGATTTTGCTACAAAATCTATTAAAAATAAATTACAATCGCTACAAATTATTCGTATAGGAACCACAGGAAGTATTCAAAAACAAATTCCTATAGATTCTTTTTTGATGAGTTCCAAAGCTATTGGTTTAGATAATTTACTTCATTTTTATAAATGTGAAGACTATTTAGATAAAACTCTCGCTAATGCTTTTATAAAGCATATGAATTGGGCAGAAGCGAAATCAGCTCCTTATGTAGTAAATTCAAGTGAATTATTACAAGAAAAATTAGATTCAGAAGAAATTTTTAAAGGCATTACTGCTACAAACTCCGGTTTCTATGGTCCGCAAGGTCGCTCTTTACGATTACCCCTTCCCGATCCAAAAATGAATGATAAATTAGCTACTTTTGAATATAATGACCAAAAAGTAACAAATCTAGAAATGGAAACTTCTGGTATTTACGGAATGTCTAAATTGCTAGGCCACGATGCTTTATCTATGAATTTAGTAGTTGCCAATAGGGCTAATGGAACTTTTAGTAAAAATGCCGATAAAAAAATGGACGAGCTTATCGAATTTTGCTTAAATAAATTAACATCTTAAGCTTATTTAACAGAATATTAAAACTTCAACAATCGGTAGTTTGTATTTTTGGTTAAAGTCAATTAAAAATGCAAGAACTTACCGAAGATCGATTCCAACATAGGGATCTAAATTGGTTATTTTTCAACGAACGAGTTTTACAAGAAGCAGAAGATAAAAACAATTTATTATTCGAAAGAATTAAGTTTTTAGCCATATTTTCTTCTAATTTAGATGAATATTTTAGAGTACGTGTATCGCAACTTCGGCAGATGAAACGCGTAGAAAAGAGTATTCGAAAGAAACTCGATTTGAAACCTAATAAACTTACCAAGCAAATATTAAAAGAAGTTGAAATTCAACAAAGACGCTTTGGGAAGGTTTATACTCAAGAAATAATCCCTGAATTAGCAAAAAAAGGAATTCATATTATAGAATCTCATAATTTTAATTCAGAACAAAAAAACTTTGTAAAGAACTACTTTAAAGAACATGTTAAAGCAAATCTTGAGACTAAAATAATAAATGTAAATAACGAAGAAGAAAGTTTATTTTTAGAAAATGCTAAACTCTATTTTTTAATAGCATTTGAAGATGAAAATTGTTTAGGAATCGCAAATATTCCGGTAAAAGAATGTGGCCGTTTTGTGTATTTTAATTTAGGTAAAAATAAAATTACCTATATAGATGAAATTGTTAGAAGTGAATTAGCTTCTTTCTTTCCAGAGCAAACCATAAAGGGTATTTATGAGATTAAATTAAATCGAGATGCCGAACTCTATATTGAAGATAAATATGAAGGAGTTTTAGCCGAAAAAATTTACGATAGTTTAAAACAGCGTACAAATGGGCAACCTACTCGCCTACTCTACGATTCGGACATGCCTAAAGCGCTTCAAAAACAAATTCGAAAATTATTGAATTTGGGTAAGATAGATATGATGCCGGGAGGTAAATATCATAATTTTAAAGATTTCTTTTCTCTAAAAGATCCTACCGATAATCCAGATTTACACCATAAACCGCTTGTTCCTATCGAACATAAAGAATTAGCAAAAAGTACCAACCTTTTTAAAACTATTGCAGAAAAAGATCGGCTTGTGCATTTTCCATATATGTCTTTTAAATATGTAGAAAATTTTTTAGATCAAGCCGTAAAAGACGATCAAGTAACACATATTAAAATTTCTTTATACCGAGTTGCTGATAGTTCTCAACTTACAACAAGTTTATTAGAAGCTTTAGAGCGCGGTAAAGACGTAACTGTTTTTGTAGAAGCTAAAGCGCGTTTCGATGAAGAAAACAATATAATTTGGGGCCGAAAATTCGAAAAAAAAGGAGCAAATGTAATTTATAGCTATCCAAAAATAAAAGTGCATTCTAAAATTATGATGATTTCCAGAAGCGAAAACGGAAAAACTTGTAATTATGCATATATCGGTACCGGAAATTTTAATAGTAAAACTTCAAAACAATATTGCGATCATGCATTATTTACGGCAGATCAGCGTTTAACTAAAGAATTATCAAGACTTTTTATGGTTTTAGAAGGAGAACTTATTGCTCCTAGAGAGAAACACTTGTTAATTTCTCCATTTTCTACCCGACAGGTTTTTATTACTTTAATTTATAATGAAATTGAAAATGCTCGGATGGGAATAAAAGCCAAAATCACAGCTAAAATGAATAGTTTAGAAGATCATGAAATTATCGATCTTCTCTATAAAGCTAGTAATGCCGGTGTAGAAATTAGACTTTTAGTAAGAGGTTTTACATCTTTAATCCCAGGAGTTGAAGGTTTAAGCGAAAATATTTATATTACGAGTATATTAGATCGTTTTTTAGAACATGGGCGAATTTATTTATTTGAAAATGGAGGCGACGAAAAGATGTTCTTTGGAAGTGCAGATTGGATGAGTCGGAACTTAGATCGAAGAATAGAAGTACTAGCACCTATTTACGATGAAGATATTTTTAAAGAATTTAAAGATATCCTTCACCTTCAATTAACCGATAATGTAAAGGCACGTATTCAAGATGCTAGCGAAAGTAATCAATATGTTTCGCGTAAGCCCGGCGAAAAAGAAAACAGGTCACAATACAGTATTTATAATTATCTCAAACAAAAACATACTACATGAAAAGCTTAAAAGTAGGTGGCTCCCCTTCACCATATAATTCCCCATGGCATTTAGCTATTGAAAATAAAGAATTTTTAAAAGAAGAAATCAATATAATTTGGAAAGATTTTTATAGCGGAAGTGGTGAAATAATAAAAGCTTTACGAAACGGAGAAATCGATATTGCTATTGTGGCTACCGAGGTTGCTGTAAAAGATATTATTTCGGGTAACGAAACTCATATTGTACAAAACTTTGTAGAATCTCCTTCTTCATTGGGAATTTATACAAATTACGATTCACCTATAAAATCGGTTTCAGATTTAGAAAACAAAAAATTTGCAATTAGTCACACTTGTTCAAGCTCTCATCTAAAAGCATTATTAAATGCTAATCAACAAGGATGGGAACTTTCTGATTTAGATTATGAAATTGCAGATAATCTTAAAGGTGCTGAAAAAGCTTTAGATGAAAAACGTGCTGATTATTTTTTATGGAATAAATTTGATGTTGAAAAATATTTAGAGGAACAAAAACTAAAAAAGATAGCTGATTATGAAGGTTCTTGGCCTTCATTTGTAATAGTCGTTAGGAATCCTATTCTAAAATTCGATTATGCCGATTTACGAAAGCTATTTTCAGTTCTTAATGAAACAACTTCTAGTTTTAAAGAAATTCCTGGCATAGAAAATAAAATTGCAACTAAATATAATTTAAAAGTTGAAAAAGTTCAGCAATGGCTTAATGAAACTCAATGGAGTCAAACTCAAATCTGTGAGTCTGAATTGGATACTATTCAACAACGATTATTAGAGTTGAGACTTATTTCTATGCGTATTGAAACTTCTTGTTTTTGCTATAATTTATAGAAAATCACCATTGGATAGGTGATTTTCCGTGATTCGTTAAATATTCATTTGCTTTAGAAAAATGCTTATTTCCAAACCAATAGCCTCTGTTAGCGCTTAATGGAGATGGGTGTCCACTTGTTAGAATTAAATGCTTGCTAGCATCTATTTTGGTAGCTTTTTTCTTAGCATAACCACCCCAAAGCATAAAAACTACATGTTCTTTTTCTGCAGATACTATTTCGATAACACGATCGGTAAATTTTTCCCATCCCATTTTTTGATGAGAGCCTGCTTGATGCGCCCGTACAGTTAATGTTGCATTTAATAATAATACACCTTGATCGGCCCAACGCTCTAAATTTCCAGAATTGGGAATAGGATTGCCAATATCTTCTTTAATTTCTTTAAAAATATTTACAAGAGAAGGTGGTGTCGCAATCCCATCATTTACCGAAAAACACAAACCATTAGCTTGTCCTGGGCCGTGATAGGGATCTTGGCCCAGAATAACAACCCGAGTATCATCAAAAGAAGAATGGTCAAATGCAGCAAAAATTCGCTTTCCTTTTGGATAAATAGTATGTGAGTTATATTCAGATTTAACAAATTCAGCTAAATTTTTAAAATACTCTTTTTCAAATTCATCATTTAGATGGTTTTTCCATCCCTCGTTAATTGTTACGTTCATTATATTTTTAAGTAAATTTGCAAAACCCAAAAGTAGGGAAAATATACTATGATTAAAATTACAGATAAAAGCCTTAGCGATTTAGAGTTTCCGATAGTATGCGAGCAAATTAGTGAGCTTTGTATTACAGATCTAGGAAAAGCCAAAGCCTTAGAAATTAAACCTTATAAAACCTATAAAAAAACATATTTCGGGTTACACCAAACTAATGAGTATGTAAGTTCCAAATTACAGGAAAGTCCTATTCCTAATCACGGTTTCGATCATTTAAATAATGAATTAAAATTATTAAATATCGAAAATACGGTATTAGAGGTTGGAGCTTTTCGAAAAATAATTAATATCTCGGAAACTGTAAATACTCAAATTCGATTTTTTAGAAAGTTCAAAGAAATCTATCCGAATTTATATGAAACTATAGATGAGGTTCCGTATACAACTACTCTTATCGATGCAATTGAAAAGGTAGTAAACAAGTTTGGAGAAATTAAAGATGATGCTTCTCCCCTTTTACAAGGTTTACGTAGACGGATAAACTCGATTAAAGGTCAAATAAACTCTAGTTTTAGTAATGCACTTACTACTTATGGCTCTTATGGATATTTAGATGATATTAGAGAAAGTGTGGTAGAAAATGTTCGTGTTTTAGCTGTAAAAGCAATGTATCGCCGCAAAGTGAAAGGTGGTATTTTAGGAAGTTCTAAAACAGGAAGTATTGCTTATATCCAACCAGAATCTACATTTCAATATACCCGAGAATTAGGAAATTTACAATATGATGAAAAAGAAGAAGTAACTCGTATTTTAAAAGAATTAACCGAAATTATTCGTCCGTTTCGAGATTTATTAATTCAATATCAAGAAATTTTAACTACCATAGATGTTATTGCGGCAAAAGCAAAATATGCAGATAAAATAAACGGCCTGCTACCAACAATTACAACAGATAAAGAATTACAACTAAAAGATGCTTATCATCCTTTATTGCTGATAAATAATTCAAAAAAGAGAGCTAAAACCTATCCGCAAGATATTTCGTTAGATACCGGAAATCGAATTGTTGTTATTTCAGGGCCCAATGCAGGCGGAAAAAGTATAACTTTAAAAACAGTTGGTTTGTTACAAGTTATGCTACAAAGCGGAATTTTAATTCCGGTACATGAATACAGCCGAATGTGCTTTTTCGATAAAGTTTTAACCGATATTGGTGATAATCAATCTATCGAAAATCATTTAAGTACCTACTCGTATCGATTAAAAAATATGAACTATTTTCTTCGGAAATGTGACGAAAATACACTGTTTTTAATTGATGAATTCGGTACAGGGAGTGATCCAGAATTAGGTGGCGCATTAGCAGAAACGTTTTTAGAAGTATTTTACGAAAAAGAGAGTTTTGGAATACTAACAACCCATTATGCCAATTTAAAAAAATTAGCGAACGAATTGCCGAATATGAGTAATGCAAATATGATGTTTGATTCGCGTAGTCTGAATCCATTATTTAAATTGCGTGTAGGTGAAGCCGGAAGTTCGTTTACTTTTGAAGTAGCTCAGAAAAACGGAATACCGTATAGCCTAATTAATCGGTCTAAAAAGAAAGTAGAGCGTGGCAAAATACGTTTTGATAGAAGTATTGCAAAATTGCAACAAGAACGTTCTAAACTTCAAAAAACCACCGATTCCTTAAAGCAACAAGAACAAAAAACAACAAAAGAAAAATCAAAACTCGAAGAGACTAACTCAAGAATTCAGCGTAAGTTGGAAGACTATCAGGAATTATACGATAGCAACCAACGAATGATTTATCTTGGGCAGAAATTCAATGATTTAAGCGAAAAATTCTTTACTAATAAAAATAAAAAAGAGCTGATTGGAGAATTTTTAAAACTAGTTGCTATCGAAAATTCAAAACGTAAGCAACAAAATGCTAAACAACGTAAAGCTGAAAAAGCTAAAGAGCGAAAAGTTAAAGAAGAGGCTGAAAAAAAAGTTGAAGTAATTCGAAAAAAGAAAGAAGAAGAAAAAAAGAAAGAAGAACTTGAAGCTAAAAAAGAAGCCAATAAACCAAAAGCTAAAGTTAAATTAGGAGATCGAGTTCGTTTAGAAGGTAGCCGTAGCGTTGGAACATTAGATGTAATTGAAAAAGGTAAAGCTACCGTAAATTATGGTATGTTTACAACTCAGGTTGCTATAGAACAGCTTGAATTAGTACAGGCTATGAAAAAGAAAAAGTAATTTGGAAACTATGCCTAATAAATATATTGTATTGTTCGACGGAGTTTGTAACCTATGCGATAATACAGTTCAGTTTATTATAAAAAGGGATAAGAAAGATTTATTCCGATTTGCATCGTTACAGAGTGATGTTGGGAAGTCTCTTTTAAAGGAAAGAGGAATTAATCCTAATTTATTAAATACTATTATTCTTATAATTCCCGGAAAAGCTTGGTATCAAAAATCGGATGCTGCTTTACGAATAGCAAAAAAACTAAGTGGTGGCTATTTTTTATTAAGTTGGTTTTTAGTTTTACCAAAAAGTATTCGTGATTTAGGCTACGATATAGTATCTAAAAATAGATATAAATGGTTTGGTAAGAAAAATCGTTGCATGATTCCCACACCAGAGATAAAGAAAAAATTTATATCCTAATAACTAAAAAAGGCTTCAATTTTGAAGCCTTTTTTAAATCCTATTAAACTAAAAATTATATATCGTCAATTTTTTCTAATGTAAATGAACAAGCACCATTTACTAATGAAAGTTTTGAAGCATCTCTATCGTGACCACCAACATTAACTTGCCTACCGTATACCGCAATCTGTTCGTTTTCCTCTAATTTTAATAATTTATTTAGAGTAACAGTATACTTCTCATTTAAATCTATTGCACTATCTATAGTTATATATACTGAAGAACCCGCAATCTTTTGCCCGCCTTTAGTAAAGTAAAATTCATAAACTGTATCTTCAGCAGCATCATGTTCAGTATTTACAGTAATTGTTGCATTTACTTTAAAAATACCATCTTTTTGTACTTTAACTCCTTGATTAGAAACTTGTACATTTTTAAAAAGCGATGTTTTTCCAAAATTTACAATAGATGGTTGACCTGTATTATTAAGCCTATCAGAGCTACCATTATATAAATCGGCATATACTTTTCCTGAATTCCCGCCATTTAAATCTTTCCAAGTAGCATTTCCTTTGCTATCTGAAGTTAACACTTTTCCTTCACCTTGATTTCCATCAACCAATTTAAAACTTCCGTGTAAATCTAAAGTAGCTTCAGGATTATATGTCCCTATCCCAACTTTTGATTTAAACCAACTATTTTGGCTTCCGTTTGCATCG
>NZ_JBLXIB010000021.1:0-28895 GCF_048269745.1 Zunongwangia sp.
TAAAGTCCAACTATCACCAGAACCGCCGCCACTTCCAATAGAAGTTTTTAAACTATCTATTCGTTCGTTAATATCATCGGCATCTTTCTGTGATTGTACTTTATCCCATTGTTGACCATCCCAAATGTAAAAGCTATTACTTAAATGCTTCTGATTATTTTTTTCCTTATTATAAATTAATAATCCTTCCGCAGGTTTATTAACTGTTTGTTGATCTTTTAAACTTTTTAAAGAAACTTTTGGCAATAATACTCCTGCTTTATCACTATGAATATCCAAAATGGCAGATGGATCTGGATTATCCGTTCCTATTCCAACTTGAGCAAACAGTGTTGAAGTATTAGAGAGAACGAATAATAAAATCATTAAGGAACTGATTCTATTAAAGAAATAGTTATTTTTCATTATTTATCGATTAAATATTCTGTGCAAAATCTTGGCAATATTAAAACAGAATAAACCTTGAAAAAAAAAATTACGATGAGCAACCTAAATACTCGTTGAAGTTTAATCTGCTGTAGGAATTTTACTATAACTTATTTCCTTAATCTGTTGTTTATTAATAATTAAACATTTTAATTTTACGCTGAAAATTTAGATTTCACTCTTTTCTTATAAAGAATTATAAGATGATTTTTGAAGTTTTTATAAAAATAGAATGATCTTTTATTAAACAATGATTTTACTTCTTTTTTAAAATTTAATTATTTGCTATTAATTTTCCGAAAAGGAATATTTTATTAAATTTAAAAGAATTCAGAATTCTCATTTTAAATGATAAAAACCGTACTTACACTATTTATATTTTGTTACACATTAACTGTATTTAGTCAGCAAAAACAGTTGGTTTTTGACGTAATCCATCGAGATAAAAAAATAGGAGAATTTGTAGCTTCTAGAGTAAAGAATAATAAAATAATAACTTATACAAGTAAAACAGCTATAGAAGCTAGATTGTTAGCCAAAATAAATGTAAACTATAATTTTGAAGTTTTGTATGAAGATGATCTAATGCAAAAAGCTTATACAGAAGTAATAGTAAATGGAAAAAGAAGAACCGATTCTAAAACTATAAAACGTAAAAATAGCTATCTTTTTTTTGATTGTGGAGATCATGAATCAACAATTAACTATCCTATTAGTTTTAGTAGTATTCTGTTAATTTTTGAAGAACCCATATCTGTTTCAAAAATTTATAGTGAAGAAAATGGTAATTTTCAAAAGATTACTCGTGTAAAATCACATTGTTATACTAAAGAAAATAAGAAAGGACGAGTAAATACTTATTTCTATAGGAATGGACTTCTACAAAAAGCATTTATAGATAGCGGATTGATAGACTTTGAGTTGCAAATTCAAGAAAAATAATATTTATTGAATAATTAACATAAAAGCTAATTTAAGGTGAATTGATATAATGTTAAGATAAAGCTGATAGTTAAAATTTAATTTTGAAAAAAAATGATGACTAATCAGCATGAAAATATAATAAAAATAGTTAGTGAAATTTTCACAAAAACAAAACGGCTCAAAGAATATTACAATTATTTACTAAACGAAGATTTAGGTCCTCGCTTAGGCTGCTTTATTAAAGAACAATATCACCAAAAATCTCGTTTCCTTATTGAATTAGAGCGAGAATGGTATCAATTACAATCAATAAATTCAATGATTAAATTGAACGACACTCAAGATGGATTAACTTGGATTACTGCTAATTCTGATTTAGAATCTCTAAAAGAAAATCAATTATTAAAACAATTATTAATAATAGAAAATAAAACTATTTCCTGTTACAAGCAAATTAAAAGAGCTTACGAACTCCCAAATGATTTAATGCGAGTAATTGATAGCCAGTTAGATGAAATCAAGTATACTTCTGACACAATCAATAAGTTAGAAGATTTACCTGTTTGCTAAAACATCTCAAAAAATCGCTATTTTTTAATAGGAATCATATAAACTGGTATCGTTGTCTTTTCCAAAATTTTTGAAGCCACTGTGCCAACTAATATTTTTTCTATTGTTGAATGGCTGTGAGTACCCATAACAATTAAGTCTGCACCCCATTTTTTAGCATGTCTCAGTATTCCATCTTCTGCCGCTCCTATTTCTAAAGCAGTAGAAATTCTATCATCAGAAAATTGCTTTTTTGCAGTATCAAGAAATTCAATAGCCATTTTCTCTAACTCATTTTCGGTCTCTAAATTATATCCAAGACTTGTATATCCTTCATAACCCAAAAATCCGGTATAATCTACTCCATACTGAGAAATTTCACCTAATACATGTAAAAATCTTAATTCAGCATTCATCTTTTTTGCCAATTCATAGGCAGCGACAGCTACTTTTTCTGAGTTGGGATGATAATCTAATGTAACAAGTATTTTATCCATAATTGTTTAATTTTAATTTAAGGTAGAATATTTTCTTCTTTTAAATACGCTCCACTTGTAACAGGTGGATAGAAGTATGAATATGATTTAATCTCATCATTGATTTGTTTATTAATTAAATCTCTATTTAGATCTTCTAACGAGTTACATCCAGCGGCAGCAAACAATTCCATAAAATCACGAAGCGTTTGTTCTTGATAGTTTTTTACACGTTTCCACTTGTCTTCAACAACTAAACCTTTTGTAAATCTTTTATCATTAGTAGCAACCCCAGTCGGGCATTTATTAGTGTCACATTTTAAAGATTGTATACATCCTAAGGCAAACATCATCCCTCGGGCTGAATTACATAAATCAGCACCAATACAAAGCGCTTTAAAAATATCGAAAGCGGTAATTATTTTAGTAGCCGTAATAATATGTATATCCTTTTTTAAATCGTATCCGTTTAGGGCATCTACAACAAATAATAAAGCTTTTTCCCAAGGCATCCCTACAGAATTTGAGAAATCTATGGGAGCAGCTCCTGTTCCTCCTTCTGCGCCATCAACAGTTATAAAATCTGGTTTTATACCTGTTTCTATCATTTTTTCACAAATCTCAAAAAATTCGTTTTTAGAACCAATACTTAATTTAAAACCAACAGGTTTCCCCCCGGAAAGATCCCGCAATTGTTTCACAAATTTAAGTAGTCCTTCTGCATCACTAAAGGCTTTATGCCCAGGAGGTGATAAAACTTCGGTATGAGGTTCTACTCCTCTAATTTTGGCAATTTCTTCATTGTTTTTAGAAGCCGGTAAAACACCTCCGTGCCCGGGTTTAGCTCCTTGAGAAATTTTAATTTCGATCATTTTAACTACCGAAAGATTTGCCTTTTTGCTAAATTTTTCAGGATCAAAATTACCATCATCAGTACGGCAGCCAAAATATCCAGTACCGATTTCCCAAACTAAATCACCACCATTAAGATGATAATCGGATATAGCTCCTTCTCCGGTGTCATGAAAAAAGTTTCCGGCTTTTGCTCCTTTATTAAGTGCCTCTATTGCATTTTTACTAAGTGAGCCATAGCTCATCGCTGAAATATTGAATAAAGAGGCATTATATGGCTTTTTACAATCCGGACCACCAATATCTACTCTGGGAATATCTTTTTTTAATTCAGAAGGATAAATGCTATGTTGCATCCATTTGAAATTTTCTACTTCAACATTTAGCTCTGTACCAAATGGATGAGTATCATTTTCAAGTTTTGCTCTAGCATATATATAAGAACGATGGCTTCTATTTATAGGTTTGCCATCGGTGTCATTTTCAACAAAATACTGGTGAATCTCTGGGCTAATCATTTCCAACAAGTAACGCATATGCCCTATCAGTGGAAAATTTCGTAAAATAGCGTGTTTTTTTTGAAATATGTCGTAAAGTCCTATTCCGAAAAGAGATAACCCTATTAATGAAAAGCCATAAATTGGCCAAAGAATTGTACAGACTATTAAGCCTGCTATAATTGCAATAATTAGGGTAAACCCTATTGCTTTTCTCATTGTTTCAATTTTTTATAAAACTAAGGAGCAAATTTTGGCAATTATGCTAAAATGATGTTATAATTTTAAAAAAGAGTGATATTATTTTTTTATAACCATAACACTTGCTTTTGCTCCGGTAAGTAAATTCCATATTTTGTTTACTAAAAGTGTACCATCTTCACCGTATACTTTTAATTCAGCAGTGTTAGGGCCTGAAGTTCCTTGGTTTAAAGCTTCAAATTCAACTGTGTTAAATCCACTTTTTAAATCAACTAATAAAGGATGATAGTTTCCTTCTAGCATTAAGTTTTTTACAATAACTTCGCCATTAACTATAATTTTTACACGATCTCCATCTACATATTGATTATCCCGACAGTATAATTCTACAAATTTACCTTCTGTTTCTACATCTCCTAGATACTGATCTTCTCTGTACGCAGCTTTTGCTTCTTTATCCTTTTTAAATTCTTCAGCAAAACGATCTGCTTCAGTTAAAAGCCCATTATCTTTTTTGCGCATATTAATTTCAGGCTTATCTTTTTTCATGAAGATATTTTCAGTTTCGTTTGGCTTGCTACGTAGCCTAGAAAAAACGGAACTATTGTTATTTAATGTTCCTGATTTTAATGAAGAGCCTGTATTGGTACTACGAGGTATTTCAATTTGAGCTTGACTCTGTAGTATAACAGAAAAAAATATAAAAAAGATAGTAAAATGTTTCATGGGTTTATTAGACTTGCTTTATATTTAATATCAAAAATATAACCAAAATTTAGTAATTTCGATCTGAAATGTAAAAAATAGAAAGTTTTTTTAATGTTTTCAAAAAATAACATTTCAAGAACTAAATTTATAAAAATATTATTCCGATGAAAATCCATCATCTCCTTAAAGATAACTCTGTTGCTACTACTTTTATTGCTCAACTTCGTGATGTAAAAATTCAAAAAGATCGGCTTCGTTTCCGAAGAAATATAGAGCGATTAGGTGAAATTATGAGTTATGAACTCAGTAAAACTTTAGCATATACTGAAAAAACAATCACAACTCCTTTAGATACTATAAAGCAACCTTACTTGCAAAATGATTTAGTGATCTGTTCCATTTTAAGAGCAGGAATTCCTTTGCATAACGGAATTTTGAATTATTTTGATGATGCCGATAATTCATTTATTTCAGCATATAGGCATCATCTAGATAATAGTGAAGAATTTGAAATTAAAGTTGAATATATGGCTTCACCTTCTCTAGAAAATAAAACTTTATTATTGGCAGACCCGATGTTAGCTACCGGAAGATCTTTTGCAAATGTTATGGAAGCTCTACAAGAAATGGGAAAACCGAAGGCTATTCATTTAATGGCAGTAATAGGAGCCCAAGAAGGTATTGATTATTTAGAAAAAATACTTCCTGAAAATGTCCATTTATGGATAGCAGCTATTGATCCTGATTTGGATGAAAATGGATACATAGTACCCGGTTTAGGAGATGCTGGTGATTTATGTTTCGGTACTAAAAAACAACATTAATTTTATGCATTATTGGTTATCTGTTTTTTTAGAATGGATAACCAATAGCAAAATTAAATACTGGTTTGCTTACATCAAATTTCCATCGACCTCCAGATGGTTTTTGAGGATCGTGTATAGGGGCCGCCAAATCGAAACGTAGTACAAATCCTTGAATATCCACTCGTAAACCTATTCCAGAGCCAATCCCAAGTTCATTGATAAAGTTAGAACTAAATTCGCCTCCTTTCAAAGAAGATTCACTATTAGTTGTCCAAACATTTCCGGCATCAGCAAAAACAGCTCCGTTTAAATAACTAAAAAGTGGGAAACGATATTCTATATTAGCTTCTAAACGAACATTACCAGCACGATCGAAATAATCTGAGTTAATATTTACATCCTCTGTAGGTTCTTGCTTGTCTGGATCGTTATCAGGATTATAAGTTCCAGGACCTAACGATCTAATTTTAAAAGCACGTACGCTATATGGTCCTCCTGAAAAATATTGTTTGGTAAAAGGAATAATATCTGAATTCCCATAAGGCATTCCATAACCTCCGAATAGTCTAGCAGCTAATAGTCCAGACTGTTTAAATTTGTAATGATACCGAATATCGACATCTAACTTAGCATATTGAGCATATTCTAAATTAAAAACGGTTTGTGGATCTTCTTTGCTGTGGCCGCTAATTAAACTTAATAAGTTTCCTGCAAAATCTAAATTAGTATTTAAATAAAAGTTTTGTTTTTTTTCTGTATCAACCATTCCATTGTAGGTGAAAGAAAATAAAGAACCTGCTATAAATTGTTGCTCAAAACTACTTTTTAAATAATCGTTTTTATCTAGTATTTTTTGAAACTTATCTGTTTTTTTTATTAAATCAACATAATTTAAAGCTACTGGATCGTATGTGTAGGTTATATATCGATTTGCATTCCATATATAACCAAAAGAACTTGATAATGAAGCAAGTTCAAATAAATCGCTTCGCTTTAAATAGTCAATATTCATACTGATTTTGGTTTTAGGAATATCGTATTTAAAATAATTTTTATTAGGCTTCCACGGGAATAGTAATCGTGGAAATACTAAATCATTCCCTAAACCTATTTGAATACTGTTTAGTCCTGACTGATCGCCGCTAGCCGCTTGAAATTCATACCCTAATTTTAAAGAAGTTTTCAAGGAAACACCAGCGCTAAATAAATTACGCTGATTAAGTGCTAATGCTAAACTAGGTCCCGCAAAATTATTTGATTTTGATACTGCTTGTAATTCCGCTCTTATTGATTTTTTAGTTAAAGGAGACAAATAAATATTAGCTCGCAACAAGCCTAAACTATCGGTTGCAGAAGAATCAACTTCTTCATAATCAATATTAACAAATTTGTAAGCTCCTATATTTCCTAATCGTCTACTAGTAGCTCTTGATTTTTTTGGGCTGTAATAATCACCTTCTTCAATTAAAATAAACGGATCTAAACGTTCTGGTTTAAAGAATAAAGGGTCTGTAGTTTGAATATATTTTTTGTTAGCAAATTGAACAGTGTCTTTAGAAACCGAATCGTTATTTATATTGTTGTTTGGATAAACAGAAACTTCTGAAATTTTATAAGGGATAATCGCTTTTTCTGGAACTGATTTTTTTATTTTCAGAAATAAATCAAACTGCTTTTTATCGTATCGATTGGTATCAGCCTGAAATAATAAAAATGTAGGGTTGAAATTATAATACCCTTTCTCTTTTAGGGCTAAATCTAAACGTTCTCGCTCCGATTTCATGTCCGATAAGTTAAAAAGCATATCTTCTTTGAATTTAGCATCTTTTAATATAGGTTTTATAGATCGATATACTGGAAGAGAATCCGAAACTAACTGATACGTTTTCATTTTATAGGGTTGTGGCAAACTAACAGTATAGGATGCTTTTGCTGTTTTGCTAACCGTATCGAATGAAACATCGGCGTTAGCGCGACTATAAAAATAGCCATCGTTCTCTAAACGATTTATTAATAAATCTTGAGTTTTAGAGATATTTACATCACTTAAATATACAGGCTCCTCTCCTATTTTTTTATTTAAAAATTTATTAATGATTCCGGGTTTTTCACGTTGAGCTTTGTAATAAAAATATAAACCTGGATAAGAACCTAAAAATTTAGTATTTGGTTTTGGAACCAAAACGTTTTCTAGATTCTGTTGTGTAGCATCTACATTTTTAATACTGCTAGTATCGGGAATTACTTCGATTTCGGCTCCTCTGTATAATAATTCATTTTTTGGAATGAACTTTTTAACATTACAAGCTTGCAGTAAAACGATAATTCCTATTATGTATAAATGCCCTTTATTATGTTTCATTACTTATCGTTATCTTTCTGTGCTTCTTATTTTTGAGTCTCTTCTTCATCCTCACTTTCATCTTTTTTTTCTTTCTCTTTCTCGTCTTCTTTTC
The DNA here is from genome assembly GCF_048269745.1 of Zunongwangia sp. Classification (NCBI taxonomy): domain Bacteria; kingdom Pseudomonadati; phylum Bacteroidota; class Flavobacteriia; order Flavobacteriales; family Flavobacteriaceae; genus Zunongwangia; species Zunongwangia sp. The sequence continues at coordinate 7,896 of NZ_JBLXIB010000021.1, forward strand.
GTAATAAACTTTTCCATAATTGCTGGAACCGATTAAACTCTTCGGTATAAATTAATGACGCACCAGTTACTATTAATTGCCCATCGATTACATTTTCAAATTGATTTCTTCGGAAACCACGCAATCTGAATTTACCATCTTCTGTAAGCAAATACTCTAGGCTTACATTTCCTATTAATGGATTAGTTTCTTGTTGCGCTGGGCTACCTTCTATATTTACTTGGCTACCAACACTTACAATCAACCGATCGTCAAATAATTTTTTTTGAGCGCTGACATTTAAATCCGTACGTTGTTGACTTCCTTGGTTTTGGTAATCGGTATAACTATCTACACCGAAGTTTAATTGAACTCCAGTATCTCCCAATAATTTATCGGAAAACATATTTAGCTGATCAGAAAGTGCCTGACTTAAATTATCTCTAGCAATAGCCATAGAGCCTCCATTAGCACCGCTTGTTCCTGAATCAGGGTAAAAACGATTTAAAACCAATAAACTGAAAACCTGTTTATTTAACTGATTTTGCTGATTATTAATTTGCTGTACTTTACTATATACATTACCATTTACAGAACCTCTAGAACTTTCAGGCATATCTAGCCCGAAACTTAATTCTGGTTTTGTGAGTTCTCCATTTACGTACAGATATACTTTAAAGGGTAACTTTTTTCGATACTGATTTTGATCATTTGAATTTGCACCTGTTACATCGCTAGCCATTAATCCGTATGCAGAAGTTTCGATATTGTAAATTGCTGTAGCATCTAAATCTGCATTCATAGGATCACCACTCCAACTAACGGTACTTCCTTTTTGAATATCGAAACGTCTATTCACTAAACTGTAAAGGCTTAACTCGTAATGCCCATCGGTTAGCGTATATAATCCGGTTAAGGTTGTTCTACCGTTGGGCAGAATATTAAATCGTAAATCCCCATTCCCTTTTATTTGTAAATTATCGTTCGTTTTTTCATTTAAAACTACATTGATAACGGCATCATTAGTTACTTTAAGACGAGCATCTATATCGTAACCACTAAAAACATAGGATTTTTCTTCAGTACCGGTAAGTATTGCGTCCGGATTTTCTTTATTTACAAATATTACGACACCATCTCGGTTTTCCATTTGTAATTCGGTTTCCGGGATAACGTACGTTATTTCAGTATCTTTACCCACTTCTATTTCTACTTCTAATTTAGGCAAATTAAGATCTCCGGTTAGCCTTGCATCGGCATCGAAACTTGCGTTACCGTAGAACAAATCATTATCCTTTTCTGTAGAATTTAAAACTTTAAAGTTATTGGCTTTAACCGATAAATCAAAAGTGGGATTTATAAAACTTTCTGTACCTACAGAACCATCTATAGCTAGCGTGTTCCCTTTTGTATCTCCTATATTAAAATTATTAAAATAGAAACCTGAATTATCGATTTCTAATACTTCATTCTTCAAAATAAACGGAGCATTAAGTTGCGATACAGTAAATTGAGCATCGCTAAATTGTAATTTCCCTTTGTATTCTGGGTTAGTTGTTGTGCCATTCATTTTGAAATTTCCGGAGAAAGATCCCGATCCTTCTTTTAAAGTTCCTAATGATAAGCCTGAAATGGCTTTCATCTGAACTTCATTAAGATCAAGATCTACATCTATTGTGGCAGAAGTATCGGCTACTTTATAATTGCCTTCTAAATCTAAATCTATAGGGCCTTCTTTTAAAGCCACATCGAATCTATAACTTTCTGCTCCTTTTGCTATTCCTTTTAAATTAAGTTTACCTAAATCTACTTCAAGTGCTTTTAAAGAATCTATCGTTAAATTGGCTAGAAAACCTAGTTTTCCGAATGGATTTACCAATGCAAAGTTCCCATTTAAATTTCCGCTAGCAATTTTTGTTTCTGGATTTAGATACGTTAAAAAGTTTGATAAGTCGAAATTAGAAAACTCGAAGGAGATATTCTCTAAATTATATTCATTCTCTTTATTGTGTAAATTTACTTTCTCTCCATTTCTTTGGAAATTGAAATTCTCGAAAATTAGCGAATCTCCTTTATAAGTAAATAAATTATCTTCTGACGTTTGCCAAGGTTTACTATTTACAACTAAATTTTCAGGTTCAACATGATATGTAACAATATCTTTATCCTCATCTATTTTTACTGTTGAAGCTATATTTACGATTGTATCTTGTTGATAAACGGAGTTGAATCTCAAATTCATCAAATTATTATCTATAGTTCCACTAAATTGAGTTTGTTTTATGTTTAGTGGACCTGCACTTAAAGCTTGAAAACCTGCCGTAAAATCTAAATTCTCCGTATCGGAATTCATACTAAGCCTTAATCCTCCAATTGAAGCTGAATAATATTTTGCATAAGGTAATTTAATGGAAGCATCAAGTTTATGCTCTTTCTCTCTAAAATCAATATTGATATCTAGTGTATCTAATTCATTTAGGTTTACTAAAAATACCTCGCTCATAATAGGTGCCTGAGTAATATACCCTTTAACTTTTAAATTAACAGGATTAGGAATAGTATCACTAGGGTCTGTTTCCGAAAAATAACTTTGAAAATGTCGATTTAAGGATTCACTAAATTCAACCGGACTTGCATTTGATTCTAACGTAAGTTTTACCATTTGGTTATCTAAACGAATCGCTGTAGTATCTGGTGTTACATGAACCGAAAAGCTTAAGTCTCCCATTAAATAGGCTTTATTTTCGTAAACAGCTACTCCTTCAGTTATAACACCTTCGGCATCATAATTTTCACTATTTCCTTTAAAATTAGCCGTTAAATCAAAACCTGTTTTAATTTCTCGCGTATAAATACCTAATGCTTCTAAATCAGCTCCCTTTACATCTAAATCTACACCAAAAGACGGAGAAATGGAATCTAGCTGAATATCTCCATTTAGTGTAGCATTTAAATTATCATCTTTATAATCGGAACTTATAAAGCCACTTCCATCAGTCACTTGCCCTTGTAAACTAAGTTCTTTAAAAGTATAATCGTTATATTTAAAATGATTGACTACTGTTTTTAATTGTGCATCCAATGTATTGACCGAACTTCCACTTCCTTTAGCATTCAGCTTTAAGCTAATTTTTCCTAATGCCGGATTTTGAAGCAAACTACCAATAGCTAAACTATCGGTTTCAGCTGAAGCTTCAAAAGCAATAGTTTCTGTATTCTGAAAATTTCCTTTTACTTGAATACCCCCAAAAGAAGATTCTAGTTTAGCATCTGCTGAAATATCTGCTAAAGTTCCTTCTAGATTACCTGTAACCTGAACATTATCAGGTAAATTTAAGCCTAATTCTAGACTAGTTAGTAAAGGGTCTAGATCATTTTTAGTGGATTTTATATTGAATTTTGGGATAGATAAATATAAATTATCTACATCGGTAGCATTTTTTAAACGCCCTTTTAACGCTATCCGAGTTGAATTTCCCCAATTAACTCTGGCGTTTGGAATATCGATATTCGATAATTTGCCGTTTGCTTTTATAGTTCCGTGAAGCAATTTCTTGCTTAATGCAGCTACATACGGATTCGATTTTAATTGCGGTTGAAAATAAAATGCAGTTGATAGATTAGCTTTAAAATTAGGGATAGTAGCTTTAATTATAATATTTTCAGGTTGATTAATTAACTCGTCTATTGAAGTATATTTAGCCTCTAAATTTCCTTCTAAAGAATTGTTATTTAACCGAACTGCTAAGTTTTCTATATTTGTTTGCTTTTCGTCAAACTGAATAGTAGTTTCAAAGGATTTTAATTGTAAACCAGAAGCTTCTTCAAAAGCTATATTATCAATAATAGCTGAAAGTTTTTTATCTTTTAATGCTAGTTCTCCGGTTTTTAGTTCTAAATTCAATAATTTAATAGCATCTGCATTAAATTTTCCAGGAGTTATTAGTGCATTATTATTTATGTAAGCTATATTATTTTTAGCAAAATCAATTTCATCAATTTTAATAATCCAAATTGGCCACTCGAAACCTGAATTTGATGTTTCCGGTGATGTTTTTGCTGGCTTTTGATTTGTTTTAGTCATTTTCAAAAGCGTGTTAGAATTAGTCAATGCTAAAGATTCTGCATTAATTACAGATGTTCTTAAATCTAATTCACTCTTTGAAGCAGAAAACTTAGGGATGTTGGTTTGCAATTCTAATCCGTCAGGTTTCGAAACATATTTAACAGCTATTTTTTCTAAATCGACATCCCCTATTTTAAACATAGGTAATACACTAGTGGTATCTTCTTCGCTTTCGGGTAAAGGTTTTAACTGCTTGTAAGAAACTACTGTATTTTTTAGAGCTATTTTTGAAGCATCGTATTGCATATCTGCCATATCAATACTATTCATTTCTACGGCTAAATCTCCTAATATTAAATTAGCTTGTGCGCCTAAAACTGCATCATCAAAATTTAAAAAGATATTTTTTAAGTATACATCTCCTACCGAGATTTCCATCGGCTTTGAGTTTGTTGGTTGTTGCTGAGTAGTGTCTGCTGTAGCAAAAGCATCTATCAAAAACTGAAAATTATAACCTTTTATACTATCTTCTCTATGAATATTTGCTTTAACACCTTCCAGATTTACTTCATTCACGCCAAATGCATTCCCTTTAATTAATGGCCAAATTGCAATTTGTGCATCTAAACTATTAGCATACAATAATGTATCTCCACTAGTTTCTTCAACATAAAGCTTTTCTAGGGTTACAGCACCATCAAAAGCTATAAAAAGTTTATCTATTTTAATTTCGGTATTTGTTTCCTTTTCAAGATATGCAACTACACGCTGGACAATTATATTTTGCCCCCAAGGACTTCTAATAAAAAGGAGGAGTAATATTAAAAACACTACAATTCCTGCAATAATTTTTAGGAATATTCTAAGTGTCTTTTTTATTTTAGGACTAATGTTTTGCAATTATTATGGGTAGTTTTTGTGTATAGTTAATTTATAGTGCAATTAACAACGAAGAGATTATAATTAACAAGTCAGTTTTATAATCTTCTGTTAAAAATAAATTTTCAGCAAAACTGTAGCAAAATTTCTACAATTAAAAGCTATAAATCCTCAGTTTCTTAAATTTATACAAGTATTTGTTTTATTGGAATTATTATTATTATTGTTGTTATTTATTTCATTTACAGTTATTTGTATGATTTTAATATTTCTTTAAATTTCTGTGGCTAATTTTTTGACTTAAAAGTCAAATATAAAGTTTCATCATAAACAATGAAACGTTAACCACATATTTAAAAAAATAAATAGCAATGAAAAAAAGTTTCGCAATTACTCTATTTTCTACAGCCTTATTGGCTTCATGTGTATCTAAAAAAAAGTATGTTTCATTAGAAGGTCAGCTAGATGACACTAAAACCACATTACAAAAAACAAGAGTTGAAAAAGAAGAAATTGAACAAAAATACGCTGCTATTGAAAATCGAGTAGCCGATTATAATGCAAAAATAAATTCGCTTCGACAAGAAAATGACGAAAAATTAGAATTGAATGATGTAGCTGCTATGTCTAACAATTCTAAAGAAAAAATGCGAGAAACCATCGCAAAAATGCCTCAAGATAAACTACAAGGTCTTACTACTTTAGAAGATTCTATAAATGCAGCAATATCTTATAATTTAAGAAACACTATCACAGAAGGTGGTGATGAAGATGTAGATATAAGTGTAGATAAAACTGTAGTAATGATTAATGTTTCTGATAAATTATTATTTAGAAGCGGAAGTTATTGGGTAAGTAAAGATGCTTATCCGCTATTACAAAAATTAGCTGATGTTATAAATAGCGAACCAGCTATGGAAGTTATGGTTGAAGGGCATACTGATAACCAAACCATGGTTAAAGAATCGTATTTAGAAGATAATTGGGATTTAAGTGTACGTAGAGCCACTTCTATCGTTAGAATTTTACAAGATAAATACGATGTAGATGGTGCTAAATTAATTGCTGCCGGACGAAGTAGTTTTGCTCCATTAGTAGATAATGATAGCGCTGAAAACCGTGCAAAAAACAGAAGAACTAGAATTGTTATTCTTCCAAACTTAGATAAGTTTCTAGCGCTTCTAGATTCTGAAAAATAAAAACCACCAACTAAATATTACTTACTAACTAAACTTGAAAGCGGAAACAACTGTTGTTTCCGCTTTTTTTATGATTAAATTTGCCCTGTTTCATTTGAACTTTTATAAGTAAAATTCACTTTTTTGATACAGAAATTTATAGATGCGTTAACTAAATATCAGCAGCTTTCAGCAGAAGCTACAGCAGCTTTTATTGCTATTTCAAAGCCACGTCTTATTCCAAAAGGAGCTTATTTTTTAGAGCAAGGGCAAATTCCAAAAGCATACGCTTATATTAATCAAGGTTTGTTTTCCTATTTTCACACCTTCGAAAATGGTACTATTGTTATTAAAAAATTCTTCTCAGAAAATTCATTTATTGCTTCAACATCAGCACTTATTCAAAAGAAATCTAGTCTTTTCAGTATTCAGGCTTTAGAAGACACTCATATTTTAGAATATCAAAATAGCGATTATCGATTATTAATGAAGGAATTTCCTGAAATTGCTTCTTTCCATATTAATTATTTAGAAAAAAATTGGGTAGTAGATAAAGAGCTATTGGAAATTAATTTAAAATATGAAACAGCTAAAACACGCTATAAAACATTTAAAAATGAATATAGTACAATCGAAAATCGGTTAAAACAACATCAAATTTCATCGTATTTAGGCATTACTCCAACTCAATTAAGTCGAATCCGAAAAAACTTAAAAAATAATTGATTCTTTTCAACATATGTACATGTTTTAGTTAATGGAGCGATATAGCTTTGCCTTATTAATTTAATAATATAGTAAAATGAAACGATTATTCTTATTATTCGCTTTTCTAATAGTGTATTGCACTAACGCATTGGCTCAACAAATCGATACCTTGGAAGTCTACAGCAAATCGATGAAAAAAAATATTGAAACAATTGTTATAACGCCATCAAAAAATAAAAATCTATCCATAATTTATGTGTTGCATGGGTATAGCGGCAATCCCGAACGAACACTTAAAAAAGATATTCCCACTTTATTAAAACTCAGTGTTACCTACAATATGGTATTTGTTCTACCTGATGGTAATTATGATAGCTGGTATATTGATAGTCCTATTAAAAATTCAAAATATGAAACTTTTATAACTTCGGAATTAAATAGCTATATCAATAAAAAATATCATACACAACAATCTCAAAAAGCAATTATGGGCTGGAGTATGGGAGGTCATGGAGCCTTATATTTAGGCGCTCGTCATCCAAAATTATTTTCAGCAATAGTAAGTATTAGTGGAGCAATTAATATGTTAGCTTACGGAGAAGATTATGGGGTGACAAAAATTTTAGGAAATAACAAAGAGAAATGGAAAGCTTATACCGCTAGTTCTCAAATCGAAAAATTGAAAAATTCGAATCAAAAAATCTTGATTAGTTGTGGGTATAATGATGTTTTAATTGAACAAAACCTAGAACTTCACAAAAAACTTATAGCATTGAATATTCCACATTATTACGAAGAAAGTCCAGGAAAACATAATGCAGATTATTGGGCTGATGCTGCGAATACTCAAATTTATATATTACATAAATTTTTCAAAAATAATGAATAGTAATTTAAAGGGTATAATTTTTATTGCTGTAGGAGCTTCTTCTTACGGGGTCTTAGCTACTTTTGTAAAATATGCAAATAATAATGGTTTTGGTACGGCAGGACTTGCATTTTCACAATATTTATTTGGCGCAGTAGTATTGAGTATAGTCTCGTTTTTTATCTCTCAAAAATCGAAATCTACTATAAAAAAGCCTATTATTTCAAGATGTCCAAAATTAAAATTAATGCTTTTCGGAACTACACTGGGGCTTACCAGTAGTTTCTATTACCTTTCTATACAATATGTTCCGGTATCAGTAGGTATTATTTTACTGATGCAAACCATCTGGATGGGCGTGGTACTTGAATATTTTGTGGCAAGACATTTAATTACAAATACTAAAATTTTAGGTGCAATATTGGCAATTCTCGGAACAGCTCTAGCAGCAAAATTGTTTGAAGGAGAAATTTCGATTAATTTTACAGGAATTGGCTTTGGGCTTTTAGCAGCACTTAGTTACACAGGAGCTATGTATACTTCTAATAAAGTAGCTCTAGAACTTCCTATAATTACACGAAGTAAATATTTAGTGTTAGGCGGCCTTATCGTAGTAACTATGTTTTGGAATTTTCAAATTTTAGAAGAGTTTAATTTACCATTATTTTTAAAATGGGGCACCTTTCTAGGTTTCTTCGGGACCATACTTCCTCCTATTTTATTCAATAAGGGGTTTCCTGAAATTGGTACTGGTTTAGGAAGTATAATTGCAGCTTTAGAAATACCGGTTTCTGTTTTTAGCGCATATTTAGTGTTAAATGAAAAAATATCTGTGCTACAATGGTTAGGGATTTTAATTATTTTAATAGCTGTACTCGTAATTAATTGGACAAATTTATTCCGACGTAGTAAAAAGTAAATACTCTATTTTAAAAATTTTTAATATTGAAGAATATTTAAAACATAATAAATGCAAACTAATTGGCGAGAACAATTTTGTTCTCGCTTTTTTATACCTTTATTTAAGTAATCGAAATCAACTTTTTATAATACCGATTCTAACATTACAAACCATTTTAAATGAGAAACAAAACAGTTATAAATGAAGATAAAAAATTTGAGAAAATTAATTACACCGAAAAAACATTAAGGAACAGAGAATTTTTTCAATGCGATTTTATTAGGTGTAATTTTACAGAAAGCGACTTGCGAGGAAATACTTTTGAAGATTGTACTTTCGAAAATTGTAACTTCTCGATGACAAGTATAGACGGTACAGGTTTTAGAAATGTACTATTTTTAGATTCTAAAATACTCGGAATCGATTTTTCAAAATGTAATGAGTTTATGTTTTCATTTAAATTTGAGAATTGTTTACTCGATTACAGTACCTTCTTCAGAACTAAAATGCAAAAAACAGCATTTATAAATTGTTCTTTAAAACAAGTCGATTTTTCTGAGGTAGATTTAACATCATCCCTATTTACAAATTCAGATTTAACGGGAGCATTATTTTCAAGAACAGTTCTTGAAAAAGTAGATTTTAGCAATGCACAAAATTTCGCTATAGATCCTGAACAGAATAGCATGAAGAAAGCTAAATTTTCAGCAAATCAGCTTGAAAGTTTATTGTATAAATATGATTTGACTATTTTATGATATTGAAATTCAAATTAATCGCATAAATTATTTTAATATAAATTTATAAACAAAAAATACTTAACTATTTTCAGATTTATTTAAATTTCGCGCGATTTAATCTTAAAAGATATAATGATGAAAAATGTTCATACTTCTAAAATACAAACAGGATTTCGAATTTTACTCGGATTAATGATGTTAATGGCCGGAATTGGGCATTTAACTTTTCAGCGAGGGGAATTTCAAGCACAAGTTCCCGATTGGATTCCACTTAGTAAAGATATTGTTGTAATAGCTTCTGGTGTTGTGGAAATTTCTTTTGGTTTGCTAATGGTTTTTCTAGCTAAACATAAAGTAAAAGTAGGTATTGTATTAGCCATTTTTTACATTCTAATTTTCCCTGGAAATATCGCTCAGTATATAAACGGCATAGATGCTTTCGGTTTAGATACCGATCGTAAACGGCTTATTCGTCTTTTCTTTCAGCCTGTACTAATCTTATGGGCATTATGGTCTACAGGCGCTTTAAAATATTTATTGAAAAAGAAGAATTAATTTATTAAAAAAGGGCTTTTATAGAAGCCCTTTTTTATTGGTTATCTTTTATCTATTCTGAAGCGTAAGTAATTTTTTGAATCTCTAAAAGCCTCAGCTCCTGCCCTAATTGAAATTCGACAATTTCTCCTACTTTTTTCCCAGTTACAGCTTTAGCTATTGGGGCAACAAAAGCTATTTTTTGCTGTTTTACATTTGCTTCATCTACACCAACAATTTTAAATGCTTGCAGTGTATTTGTATTCTTATTCAGCAAATTAACAAAAGCACCAAAACGAACTTCACCGCTAGGTTGCTGGTTGGGATAAATAATTCTAGCAGCAGTACGCCTTTCTGCTAATAATTTTAATTTTCCGTCTATTATAGCTTTAGCTCTCCTTTTTTCTGTCTCATTCTCGGTATCTACATTTTTTCGAGCTAATTCTAACTCTTTTTGTTCATCTTCTAAAGCTTTATAACCTTCTGGTGTTACATAATTGATAACTCCAGCTGGCAGTGCTGCTCTTGGCGGTATTACTGGAGCCTCTTCTTGATCTTCTTCTTTCACAAATCCTCTACTCATTCTTTTTCATTTTATCAACTTATTAATTTACACTATTTTTATCGGTTTTCAAAAAGTAATAGATTCCTATTTGTTTAGGAATACTACTTTTGTTTAAAATCGATAATTAGTATGTCTGTAAAAGCAAAAAAACTTTTGGTAATTGGATATGTTTGGCCAGAGCCTGAGTCTTCGGCTGCAGGAAGCAGAATGCTTCAGCTTTTACAATTCTTTTTGTCGAATAATTTTGAAATTACTTTCGCGACAACGGCAAAAGATTCTAATTACAGATTTGAGATTGAAAGTTTAGGAATAAAAACTGCACATATCGAATTAAATAAAGATAGCTTTAATGAATTTGCTAGTTCTTTACAGCCAAATATCGTATTATTCGATCGGTTTATGATGGAAGAACAGTTTGGATGGCGTATTGAAGAAACTTGCCCAAATGCAATAAAAATTCTAGATACCGAAGATCTTCATTTTTTACGAAATGCTAGAAAAAAAGCATTACAGCAACCGGAAAAATTTGATTCTTTTCTTCGGAATTCAGATTTAGCCAAACGAGAAATTGCGGCAATTTACCGTTGTGATATTAGTTTGATAATAGCAGATTTTGAAATGGAAATACTTCAAAAATCATTTGCTATTCCTCCTAGTATTTTGCATTATTTACCGTATGCTTTATCTGAAAAAAAATTAAAAATAACGGTTGATTTACCTAATTTCGATAAACGATCGGATTTTGTATTTATTGGCAATTTTTTACACGAACCTAATTGGAATGCTGTACTTCATCTAAAGAATAAGATATGGCCTGAAATACGAAAAAAATCGCTCAATGCTAATTTATTAATTTATGGAGCTTATCCTTCTAGTAAAGTGTATAATTTACATAACGAAAAAGAAGGATTTTTAATTAAAGGAAGGGCTGAACAAGCTTTCGATGTTTTAAAAACTGCAAGAATTCTTTTGGCTCCTTTACAATTTGGAGCCGGATTAAAAGGGAAATTTGTAGATGCAATGCAAACGGGAACTCCATCGGTTACTACTTCTATTGGTGTAGAAGGAATAACTAGTGCAGAAAATTGGAACGGATTTGTAACCGATAATGATATTGAATTTGTAGAAAAAGCAATCGAGTTATATACGAATGAAAATTTATGGAATCAAAAATCAAAAAAAGGTCCTGAAATTTTAAATAGTCGATTTTCTGCCTCCGATTTGCTACCTAAACTTCGAGAAAAAATTGAAGTTGTTTCCTCTAATCTCGATCAGCATCGATTAGAAAATTTTACAGGTAGTATGCTTAAGTTTCATTATAACCGGAGTACCTATTTTATGTCTAAGTATATTGCTGAAAAAGAAGAAAACCGCGCCAAAGGCACGGTTTAAAAAAACTAAATCAAATTAATTAAATTAGGCCGTTATAGAAATTTGTTGAAATAATTTTTGATTTAATTTTCGCAAAGCAGTGATTTTATCCTCCGTATCTACCAATAACGAGATGTTGTTACTACTTCCTCCATAACTAATCATTCGGACAGGAATGTCGTTTAGAATTTCGAAAATATGATAACTGGATTGATCTTCAATTAAAGATTCACCTACAATGCAAATAATACTTTGTGATTTATCGACGGTAATTTCTCCATAATCGTTTAAAGCTTCCAGAATTTGTTCTAAGTTTCTATCATCATCTATAGTTAAAGAAATTGCTATTTCCGATGTAGTAATCATATCAATAGAAGTTTCAAACGTATCGAAAACTTCAAATATTTTATGTAAAAATCCGTGTGCCATCAACATTCTATTCGATTTAATTTTAATGGCAGTAATATCATCTTTAGCAGCTATAGCTTTTAGCCCTTTGCTTGTAATATGGGATGATATTTTTGTTCCAATAGCATCAGGAGTAAATGTGTTTTTAAGTACAATTGGGATTCCTTTAGCGATAACAGGAGAGACTGTTTGAGGGTGCAAAATTTTGGCTCCGAAATAAGCAAGCTCAGCGGCTTCTTCAAAAGTTAATTCGGATATGGCGTAAGTATCCGGTACATACCGAGGATCGTTATTATGGAATCCGTCAATATCAGTCCAAATTTGTACTTCGGAAGCTCCAATAGCTCCTCCTAAAATGGTTGCCGTATAATCGCTCCCTCCACGTTTTAGAGTACTTATGTTGTTGTTTTTGTCTAACCGAACAAAACCTTGTGTGATAAATAGATCTTTTGCTGTACAATTTTGTGTGGCTTCTCCAAATAATTGACCTATTCTATTAGTATCCGGATTTTCTATAGAATCTACATGCATAAATTCTTTAGCATCTAACCAAGAGTTATAAATACCTTCCGCTTTAAAGTAGCTCGATACAATATAGGTAAGCATAGTTTCTCCATACGTAACAATTTCAGCATATAAGTTTTCAGAATATTCGTTAAGGCTTGCAGCCGTTAATTCATTTAAACGTTCCGATACAAAAACCTTTGTTTTATTATTTATAGCTTTATTTGAAATAAGCTTATCTATTGTTTCAAAATGACGTTCCTTAAGCGCATCAATAATTTTTGTAGCCGCTTCCCTATTTTGAGTTTTAGTTAGGTTAGAAATTGCTACTAAATCGTTTGTAACTCCACTCATAGCAGAAAGTACTAATAACTTTTTGCCGGATTGATTCTGAACGATATTTTTTACATTCTGAATACTTTCTGCAGTTCCTACGGATGTTCCACCGAATTTTAAAACTTTCATTATTGTCATTTTTAACTGCTACAAGTTTAAGATGAAAGCCTAACTTTTAGAAAAAAATGATTCATTTTATATACATTTGTACAAAATGTTTATTATTAAACAATGAAAACAATTACCACTTGTGTACACGATATTATTCGTCATCAACCATTTTTAGACGATGCTATAACCCGAAATATTATTAATTTTAGCGGATTAGCAGAAGATTTGCAGCCAGAGGTAGAAAAAGAAATGCGAAAACCTGTAAAAACGGGTAGTATTATTATGGCACTTAGGCGTTATGCTCCTAATAGAATAAAAATAAACCAAAAAAATCTTCGAGAATTAGGAGATATTATTGTTCGTTCAGGAATTACTGAATATACTTTTTTAAATTCAAAAACAATTATTGCTAATAAATCTAAATTATTAGATGCCGTTAAAGATCAAAGTGGTATATATTTAAATTATTCGAGTAATTATCAGGAAAGTAATATATTGGTTTCTTCGAGCTTAAAATATTTAGTGGAAGATTATTTTACTAATGAGGTTCGAGTGACTGTTAAAGATGATCTTTCTTCAATTACTATAGCTCTTCCAAAAAACAGTAGTCAATCTGTAGGAATGTATTTTTACTTTTTTAAACTGTTAGCTTATGAAGGCATCCCCATTTTTGAAATGATATCGACTTCAAATTATTTTGCAATTTTTTTAGAACCACAATATGTAAATCAAGCTTTTTTATTATTAAATGAGATAAAAAAATAATACTTATTTAGTTACCAATATCCTAAAAATACGCCTAATAATGCTATTGTAGTTACAATTATAACAATAAAGATGGAAATTTTAGTTGTTTTCCCAAATGCTAGAGGAGGTTCTTTACATTCCTCTTCCTTAGTGTATTTAGTCTCTTGGTTTATCTTTTTGTAAGCTTTCATAAGCTATTACTAATTATCTAAAATTTTATATACGCAAAAAGGTTTTGGGTGGTTTCGTGTTTTTTGAGTAGGCGGTGCAAAATTATTACACTTCAAGCTTTTTTCTCCTATTTTCTTTATTATTTATATAATTATAAATATTGTTTATTTGAAAATAGTATTACTAGTATTTATTCTGAATATGATGAGGTTATATAATTGTTTTACTATTTCTGAATTGTACCTTTTAAAATGTAGATAGTAAGTTTTTTCCGACCAAAACGAGTTGCTTTTTTTATATTGGTTCCCATGTAAATATCGATTCTATTTCTCCACTTACTATTCATTTTATCTTTAACGAAAAATATACTATCAAATCCTTCAATTTTAATTTTGCTATTATGGCTTATTCCTTTTGCAAGTAAATCTCTAGAAACAGCAATAGCATTCATACCTGGTTTTAATGTATCGCCCCAAGCCGCGATATCAGGATTTTCGTAATTAGTTTGTTGTTTTACAGAATTAAAAGCCGATACGGTAACTAATAAGGTATCTGTATAAATATTTGGTTCTATTTTCTTTTTAGCTTGTTCTTTTTTAGAATAATATTTACAAGAAAAAGCACCTAAAAGAAGCAATAGCAAACAAATTTTAGAATATTTTTCTTTCATAAAAAAATTAGCCCAAAAGTCTATTGATTAAATTATAAAAAAAGAATCATTATTCGGCAGTTTTGATAAAAAATATTGTTTTCGTATTTCATATTAATCAACAAAAACATTACTAATTATTATAAAAACGTAAAAGTTTAAAACACCCTGAAGTTGCTTGATATTTCTGTGTTTAATGGATTAACAAATTGTATTTTTGCATAAAATTTAGTGTAAAATTAACCATTAGGTAATAGTAACCATTTTTCTAATATGGAAAATAAAGAAGCCCGTTCTGTAGGTAGTTTGCTTTTAAAAGTTGGGACGTTATTAATGAGTTCCGGTGCAAATACCAACAGAGTTCGTATAACAATGCAGCGTATTGCGAATGGCTATAATTATGATGCAGATTTTTTAATTACTCACCGAGCTATTATGTTAACTATCCATAAAGATGAAAAATTAGTTTTTGATGAGGTGAGACAAGCAAAAGGGTTATTACCAAATTTTAGAGTGGTAAGCGGGCTTAGTAAATTAAGTTGGCGAATTGTAGAGGAAAAACTCTCTATAAATAAGGTAAATGAAGAAGTTATTCGCTTACAATCCTTATCTCATTATCCTAGAATTTTAGTATTAGCTATTGTAGCATTAGCATGTAGTTCTTTTTGTAGATTAGCTGGAGGAGGTTTTCTTGAAATGCTAGTTGTTTATATAGGCTCTTTCATGGGGTTATTCATAAAACAAGAATTAGGCAAAAAGAAAATGAATGCTTACATAACCGTATTTTTATCTTCTTTTAGCACAACACTTATAACAGGAGGAAGTGCTTATTTTTTTCCCGATTCTTTAGATAAAGTTGTTTATATAACGGGAATTTTATATTTAATACCAGGGATTCCTTTAATAAACTCACTTTCCGATATATTAGACGGTTATAGCTTAAATGGTGGTTTACGAGCTGTAAATGGCTTTGTTATTTCTTTTGCTATTGCAGCCGGTCTATTACTCGCTTTATTTATATATAATGAAATTTGATTATGGAGTATTTTGATTTATATGAAAAATGGATTTGGTTTGGTTTTGCTGCAGTTGGTTTTGCTATTTTGTTTAACGTACCCAAACGAACGCTATTTACTATTTTTTTGATGGCTGCTTTGGGAGGCACCCTTAAAATGCTTATTATGAGTTGGCACGATAGCGTTATACTCGGTACTTTTGCTGGAGCTGTTTTGGTGGGGTTTTTAAGTATTTGGGCTGCTCACAGTAAACATTCGCCTCCATTTGTTTTTGCAATACCTTCAGTAATTCCAATGGTTCCGGGTGCTTTTGCTTACCGTACCATGAAAGGAATTATAGAAATAACGAATAATACCGATCCTGACCATTTTCTAACAATTTTGAATAGTACTGTTTCAAATGGATTTAAAACCATGTTTATCCTTATCGCTATTTCTTTAGGGGTTTCCACACCTATGTTGTTAACTCGTCGAGATTCGGTTAAGGAAATTAGGATAAAGTTTAAAAAGCCTACAAAAAAGTAGTTATTTCGATTTTGAAGCCAATTTACTTGTAAAAGGATTTTAGATCTGTACCTTTGCACTTTTAACGGGTTGGCTATAAAAAGTCAGCCTTGCTTAATCTTTGAAAATAAAATTTATGAGTCAAGTAAAAGAAAATGATACTGTAAAAGTTCATTACACCGGTAAATTAGCAGATGGTCAAGTATTCGACAGTTCAGTTGAACGCGGAGAACCAATCGAATTTACAATGGGACAAGGCCAGTTAATTCCTGGTTTTGAGAAAGGACTTTTGGATATGGAAGTGAATGAAAAGAAAACTATAAATATACCAAAAGAAGAAGCTTACGGAGAGCCTCGTGAAGAGCTTATCCAAGAAGTAGAAAAAAATCAACTTCCAGAAGATCTAGAACCAAAAGTTGGAATGGGATTAGTTTCTAAAACACCAGATGGTCGTGAAATGAATCTTGTTGTAACTGATGTTAAAGATGCTACAATTGTAGTAGATGGAAACCACCCATTAGCTGGTAAAGATTTAGTTTTTGATCTTGAAGTTGTAGAAATTAAATAATTTCTGAACATATATTTTATAAAAATCCTTGTTGGTGTAAACTAACAAGGATTTTTTTATTACTAATATCTTCCGATTTCAAAAAATAGTATTAAATCTATTCTTAGAAGACTTAAGCTTTTTATAAAGTTCTTTTTGGATATTTGTATAGATAGTATCTTTATGTAAACAAAAAACTAAAGATTATTATGATAAGAAAAGCAAGTGCAATTTGGAAAGGAACCTTAAAAGAAGGAGAAGGTAATCTTACAACCGAAAGCGGAATACTAAATAAAACGCAATATTCATATAAAACTCGTTTTGAGGATGGTAACGGTACTAATCCCGAAGAACTTGTAGGTGCAGCACACTCGGGCTGTTTTACCATGCAGCTTTCTGCTTTTTTAGCTGAAGATGATTTTCCTGCAGATCAGTTAGAAACTCGATCTGAAATTACTTTTGAAGATGGAGAAATATCTAAATCTCATCTTATTTTAGAAGGTAAAGTACCAGGAATTTCAGAAGAAAAATTCAAAGAAATTGCTAATAAAGCAAAAGAAAGTTGCCCACTATCAAAATTATTAGATACTGAAATTACATTAGATGCTAAGTTATTAAGCTAAAATCTTATTTAACAGTAATCTAACTTAATAAAAAATCGTCTACCTTGTATAGGCGATTTTCTTTATTATAAATATCCTCCCCTTTTATAGAGATCAATACTAACTGTTAATGCTTCTTTAAAAGAAGTTAGTAATGATTTTGAAAATATATTTTTGGTGGCAAGTTTCTGGTTAACTTCAAGTTCTATTCCTATATAATTCTTCTTGAATTTCTTACGTAAATAAGTAGTAAAACCATCTGCTATTCCTAAATACGGATAATTAAACCTTACCCTAAAATTATTATTAATTACAAATTGACTTTTTAAACTTTTAGCCATTAATTTTTCTAAATCACGACTTGGATCATATAATAAACCAATTTCAGTATTTCTCTCCACACCATTTAAATTAGGTGTAAAACTATGTGCAGAAATATGAAATACGGTCTCTCCTACTCGTATATATTCTTCGATGCATTTTTCAACTTCATTTCTATATTTCAAGTAGTAATTTTCAATAAGATCTCTTTTTTCAGCAGCTTCTAAGTTTCTAGAAAATTCTGAAAATAAATTTCGGTGATGTAATGATCGATTTGGCTCTATTAATAATCGGCTATATTCATATTCAAAATTAGAATCGGCTATATTTTTCAATTCTAAAAATAAACTATATGCACCGATATCGAACCCGCGATGACTTTTCCAAATAGATTCATTATCCGATTTTAAATATTTATATTTTTCTGGTAATGCATTACTTGCATGCTCGCAGCTTACAATAAACTTCAAGGTGTAAATAATTCATTTTTAGATAAACAAACCGCTAATTTTGAATATGTTTTTTTGATATTCTCTTCGGAATAATTTCCTTCTAAAGAATTTAGTATTCGAGTAGCCAACGAGCCCTTTTCTAGCAAAAATTGAATTGTTTCTTGATGTTTAATTGCTATATTTTTCTTTAATTTTTCAAAAATAATTTTCCAAATTTCAGTAACAGAAGCTCCTTTTGTAATATTAAAAATAGCCAAATAAGCTTCATTTTCTATTATTGATTTTTCTCCATGTTTTATAATATCATCTAGAATTTCAAAAAGATCTATTTCTGTCCACTCTTTTTGGTCCGCTAGCAAAATAAAATCTTCGTTTACAATCGCTTTAAGCGTTTCTATAATCAGAATAGCAATAGCAATATCTGCTTTAGGGCATTCTTGTAAATCTATTACTCGAATTTCTATTGAACCTCTATCAAAACGAGCAATAGCTCCGCGAGAATTTAAAAAGTAATGTTTTAAAATCCCTTTTTTGTCATATGGTTTAATAGCGGATCTAATAGGTTCAAAAATTTCTTTCGTATAAGCTACTTTAGAAAAAGCTGCCTCGGGTACAATTTTTCCTGCCATTTCAGGAATTTCTTTTTGATTGGTTTTATAAACTTGCATTCGACTATCTAGAAATCCTGTCACTTTTCCTTCAAAAATGGGCGAAGAAGCACTTAAAGCTGGGATAATCGGTAAAATAATCCGAATAGCTGCATGTAATTTTTCAAATTCAGTATCATCTATAAACGGTAAATTAATATGCATGCTCTGCACATTACTCCAACCATGCCCACTACAATCAAAAATCTGATTGTAGAGCTCATAAATCTCATTATAATCATGTGGCCAAAGTTTTGTTTCAGTCGCCGGATTCATTAACGGATGCGCTGCTGTTGGCAATAAAGAGGTGTTAAATCCTTTTAATAGTTTATTTATTTCTGAAATATTTTCAGCAAATAACTCATCTAAATCTTCAATTTCTGATGTAGGGCATGCTGTTTTTAATTCCACAACATGCGCTACTAATTCGTTACTCCATTCAATTTTTCCATTATTAACATCAGAAGTAATAGCTCCGGTTTTTTTAATAAAGAGTTGGTCGGCAATCGGATTTACTTTTAAATCCTTAGTCACCAACATATATTCTAATTCAATTCCAAAAACTTCAAAAAGATGATAACTCATATTACTTATTTTCTAACCTATTTTTTAAGGCCTGAATAATTAATTTATATACTTTTTCTCCGTAAAACCTATCTTCAACTCCAAAATCGATATTTGGGTTGTCATTTATTTCAATAACCACAGCCTCAGCATTAATTTCTTTAATATCAACTCCATATAAGCCATCTCCCATAAGTTTAGCAGATTTAATTGCTAGATCTAACACTTTCGCCGGAACGTCTTCTAAAGCCACCGTATCAGCATTTCCATCTTGTTCCTGCTTTTTCGTCGCAGCCCAATTATAAATTTGCCAATGTCCCTTTGCCATATAGTACCTACAAGCGTAAAAAGCTTTTCCATCTAAAACACCAATTCGCCAATCGTAATCGGACGGAGTAAATTGTTGAGCAATTATTAATTCAGAATCTTTTAGCATTTTCTCAACAAGCTCTTGGTATTCTTCTTCAGTTTTTGCTTTTTTAACTCCGAAGCTAAATGTAGAATCTGGAGATTTTAAAACAATAGGTAATCCTAAATTGATTACTGCTAAATCCTTATTTTCTTTATGAATAATCATGGTTTTAGGAGTAGCAATAGCTGCATTTTCTAAAGCTTCTGCCATAAATACTTTGTTACAACACTTTAAAATTGCATCTGGATAATCGATTATTGCTATACCTTCTTGTTGTGCTTTTCTTGCAAATGCGTAAGCTTCATTATTTACTTCGGTACTTTGGCGAATAAAAAGAGCATCAAAAGTCGATAATCTCGATAAATCTTTCGGAGAAATTAATTCTACATAAAAATTAAGTTTTTCAGCTATCTCAATAAAATTTTTTAAGGCCTTTGAGTTACTAGGCGGCGCAGGATCGTCTTTCTGTACAAGAATCGCTAAATCATAATCATATTTTTGTGGTTTTACGGTATCGTAACGTTTTTTAGCAAAGTACTCGGTAGCAAAATAATACATACTTTCTAAGTGATCTTTATTTATTTCAGATTCAGAAAGTGCTCTTATGCTTTTTATGTTCCACTTTGTGTGAAATGAAAATTTCACCTGTAAAAAAGGAATTTGAAAATGCCTAAAAAATAAAGAACTAAGCTCTTTGTATTTTTGAGCTACATTTTGGCCAAAATAAACGCTTAAAACAAATTCTTGTGATTTTATAGATTTTAATGATTTTTGAATAACATCATCGAATTCTTCCGAAATAATTTTTACTAATTTAGGTTCTCTAAGATCTACTAAATTTTTAACAGTAGGAATAGCTAAATGCCCTCTAGCTTCTGCCAATAAGGATACGTAATATCCTTTTGTTTGGTAATTATAGTTTTTTGATAAATTAAAAATACGCGCATTTTTAATTTTTGAAAATTTTGGATTTGTTAAGTAATCTTGCGCTGAAATAATTTGAACATTTTCAAGCTTAACATTCCATTTTTCTGGCTGATTAACAACTAAAATTTTATTCATCTATGATTGATACAATTGATCAAATGTAGTTGAAAATTAGAAGTATTAATCATAATTTTTTTAGAATTTTCATACCAAATAAAAAGTTGAAATCTTTTGTTAGTTATGTACAATTGAATTGTATTTCTATATATTATTTTAGTTCATTTTTAACTGAC
>NZ_JBLXIB010000022.1:0-21315 GCF_048269745.1 Zunongwangia sp.
TCCTGAATAAAATATGTTGCACAACAACGCGTATGGTCAATTGCGGCTAAATACTTAATCGATATTCGATGTTTTTAGCTATATTTATTTTAAGCGGACAAAACCTGGCTAATCAACCACGCAACTGTCCATACTCGAAACCGTTGTAAGCAAGCCACCAAAAAATACATAGATGATTAAAAGAATAAATCAAATTAAAAAATTCGGAGTTTTTAATGATTACCGAAGAAGTGGAGATATTCAAGAATTTGATAAAATAAATATAATCTATGGCTGGAACTATTCAGGTAAAACAACAATCTCCCGTATATTTCAGTGTTTTGAGCTGAACAAATTAAACTCCGATTATGAAAATTGTGAATTTGAAATTGAGGATTACAATGGTCATAAACTAACACAGAATGATCTCCAACATTTAAAAATAAAGGTTTTTAATTCAGATTTTATACGTGATAACATCCATTTAGAAGGTGGAAATTTTAATCCAGTACTACTTCTAGGAGAAGACACTAAGTTAGCTCAAGAACAATTGAAAATTGAGCTTAAAAAGATTGAAAAGGTTAAGCGTATTGAAAGAAATTTGATAAAAGAATCTTCCGCAATTGAGAAATCTATTTTAGATGGTCTAACTACAGCTGCTTCCAAAATTAAAGATTCACTTCAAATAGTTCAGGCTTTTACCAGAACACATTTAAAGCCAATTTTTGAAAAAGTAAAATCAGATCACGAATCATATCTATTAAGCGAAACTGAATTTCAAAAAACATTAAAGACTGCAACGATTTCAGAAGAAAACAAACTACCAAACATAGATAATTTTGAATTAAATTATGATTTAAAAGAGATGCTTGAAGAAGCAAAAACTCAGTTGAAAAAGGTTCCAGAGTTCTCTTCTACCATTAAACATTTTATCGAAAACCCCGAAATTGCATCTTGGGTAGAAGAAGGTTTAGATTTTCATTCAGAAAATAACAGCTGCGAATTTTGTGGAAATAAAATTGAAAATTATAGACTAAGAGCATTAAAGGCACATTTTTCAAAGGATTTAAGTAATCATAAACAGGAATTAAAAATCCTACTAGATAAAATTGAAACCAAGAAAAAGTCAATTCCGGAGATAAAAGCTGAACAATTTTATCCATCTTTGAGAGCTGATTTTAAAGAGAAAAAAAAAGAGTTAGAAAAAGAGATCACGAATTTAAATTCTCAATATTCCAATTTATCGAAAATAATAAAACAGAAAATAAAGAACCCCTTTAGTCCTATTGATGATTATTCTCAAATTAATATAAACAACACTTTTTTAAAGGAAGCCGTTAGTAGCTGCAATGATCTTATTTCAAAAAATAATATTATAACAAAAGATTTTGATGAGGCTAAAGCTGAGGCTCAAAATACTATCAAAGAATATTATGCAGCAGACTATATTGAGAAAATTAGTCTTTCAAAAAAAGAACAGAAAATTAAATTATATAAAAACCGATCTGAGTACTTCTTAGATATCGAGGCTCAATTAGAAAAGTCGATTGTAGAATTAGAATCTCAAATTAGTAAAGCTCATAAAGGAAAAGAGAAATTAAATGAATTTATCGAGAAATTTTTAGGTAGAAACGAAATTCAAGTTGTTGTTAAAAAAGAAGAAGGTGTAGAATTATTTCGACTGCAACGAAAAGATTCAAAAGCAGTAAATCTTAGTGAAGGCGAAAAAACTGCTATTGCATTTTCATTTTTTTTAACCAAATTACTAGAAAGCGCTGAGCTTGAAAATATAATCGTTTACATTGATGATCCTATCTCAAGCCTAGATAGTAATCACATATTTCAAGTTAACGCTCTAATAAAAGAGTTTTTTATATCAAAAAAAGATCCCGATAACGAAAGTAGTCAGACAAAACTAAACTGTAATCAGCTTTTTATTTCAACTCATAATTTTGATTTTTTCGGCTTACTTAGAGAATTGCCAAAACCAAGTGGATCGAACAAATTTTATTACTATGTTAGGAGAATTGATGCAGAAAAATCTACTTTAGAAAAACTACCTAAAGCGATTCAGAATTATTCTTCAGAATATCATTATTTATTTGAACTTATATACAATTTTGAAAATGATGAAAATAAAGATTACAATGCCTTAATGGGTATTCCTAATGCTGTAAGACGTTTTATTGAACTTTACACATATGCTCGGATTCCAGGTAACCATAATAATTCTGTAGATCAAAGAGCTGAAAAACTATGGGGAGCAGAAAAATCTAAAAGACTATTAAAAGTTTTTCATTATTTCAGTCACGCAAACAACATTGAAAGGATGATGAGAAATAGCGATTTGATGTGCGACATCGAAAATGCGGTGTCAGACTTACATTCTCTTATAAAAGAAGATGAACTACATTATTCAGAACTTATAAAGACAGTAAATAAATAAAGGCCAGCTTACAACAACGTATATAAAAAATAGGCGGTACAGTAGTAAAATCAAGACTTTTGGCTCGCATCAAAGTTCTTACTTAGCCGAAAGTTTGGTGTTTCGAAATCGCCTACTTTTCATATACAAACTCGTTGCCAACCATTAATTCAAAATTGAGAATGAAAGAATATTTCCAGCTTCAAATTAAAATGATAAATAGGAAAATGATTGATTTTGGAATCCCACTTTTGATTGGATATATACTTTTACCACTTGTTTTTATTTTGTTGTCTAACTACTTATTTAATAAAACAGAATTTGCTAGTTATTTTTATGGACTATTTGCAATAAGTTTTGTTTCAAAATTAAGTGAACCTAAAAGAAACGATTTTCTCAAATCAATATTTAACATAAATAAATACAGAAAATTACGAGCTGTAGAAAATCTTATCTATTGTTTACCTTTTACTCTTTTTTTAATTTGTAAATACCAATTTTCGTTTTCTGCAATATTAAATTTATTTGTGATTATAATAAGCCTAGTCAATTTCAGCCCAAATCTAAATACCACCATTCCAACACCATTCAGTAGGAAACCTTTTGAATTTACGGTTGGATTTAGAAAAACGTATTATATTTTCCCAATAGCTTATTTCTTAACTTATATTTCAGTATCAGTTGGAAATTTTAATCTTGGCGTATTCTCAATGTTATTAATCGGACTAATTTGTTTTTCCTATTATTCAAAAACTGAAAATGAATATTTTGTGTGGAACTATAATTTATCATCAAAAGAATTTTTATTAGTAAAAACGAAAACGTGTTTAATAAATTTTTCATTTTTAAGTTTGCCGATTATAATTACTTTAGGCATTATGTTTTCTAACCGGATAAATATTTTAATTGTTTTTCTTCTTTTATGTTATGTTTATTTAGCAACAATTATTTTTGCAAAATATTCGTCTTTCCCTAATCAAATGAATATCTCACAAGGGATTTTAATTGCTACAAGTTTTATATTTCCGCCAATACTTTTGATATTCACTCCTCTTTTTTATTCCCAATCTATCAAAAAATTAAATACGGTTTTAAATGATTAAAATTGAAAATCTGTCAAAATCTTATGGTAAGAACCAAGTTCTAAATACTATAAACTTAGAGTTTGGGAAAGGGAAGGTATATGGAATTGTTGGCGAAAATGGAGCTGGAAAAACGACACTATTTAAATGTATTTCGGGACTTGAAAGTTACAACGGAATTATAAAATCAGATTTTAAAAAACTTAAAGACCATTTAGGACTCTTATTAACAGAACTATTCTTTTTTTCAAAAATTACTGGAAAAGAATACATTCGATTACTTGCAAATGCAAGACAACTCAAATTATCAAATATTGAGGATAAAAATATATTTGATTTACCATTAAACCAATATGCTTCAACCTACTCTACTGGAATGAAAAAGAAATTGGCTTTAACTGCTATTCTTTTACAACAAAACGATATATTTATTCTGGATGAGCCATTTAATGGTGTTGATATACAAAGTAATTTATTGATAACAGAAATTATAAACAGATTTAAAGAATTAGGAAAAACAATTATAATTTCTTCTCACATATTTTCGACTCTAGCAGATACTTGCGATGAAATATTTTTATTACAAAACGGAGAAATTGTAAAGAAAGTAAAAAAAGTAGAGTTTGATAATCTTGAAAATGAAATGAAAAATTTTACAGTCGGAAATAGAATTGACAAACTTGAATTGAAATAAATAACGGTTGGCAACAATGCGTATAGCCAATTGTGTCTAAATACTTAATCGATATTCGTTGTTTTTAGCTATATTTATTTTTAGCGGACAAAACTTGAATAAATAACCGCAACTGGCCATACTCGAGACCGTTGGCAACAATTTAAAACAAAATGACAACTGAAGAAAATCAACTTCTAGAAAGAAGAAGCTCTTTATTACACTTAAAAATGCAATGCAAGATTGCAAGAAATATGGTAAAAAACCTAAGCAGTTTTATTCAAGCAAACGATTTACCAATTGATATTAATTTAGAATATAAATTAGAACATTCTTTTGCGCAAGAATTGTTCGAAGAATTAGGCGGAGTAAAACTTAGTCAATAATTTTATCTATATAATTTTCTAAGTAGACGGATAATTCTTCAGCTTTATCTGAGCACTCTGCATCAATTCCGACTAATTCGTTAGTTTTAGGATTAATTATACCAACAAAATTGTATCTGTATTTCATTTTAAAATTATCAATTTCTTCAGAAAATTCTGACTTTAAAATGTTCTTGAAATTTTCTTCATTTTTGATTTCTAAATACTTATCGTCAATTCTCTGTTGGATAGATACCCTTTCTTTTAAAGCTTTAGAAATATATTCTTGACATAAAGAATCTAAATTATCAGTTGACATAATTAATTAATTTTAAAAAATATGATTTATATAGTATTTGGTTTTATGTTAATAGCATTAACTATTCAAGTAGTCTTAGCAACTTTTTTATTAATAGATGTTATTAAATTCTACAGTAAATATCGAAAACATAGTAAACAGCGGCTACAAGAGTTCCAAACGCAATTATCGAAGTCAGAACAATTATCCAACGATTTTGACGAATCTGTGTATCCTCGACGCTTTTTAGGCGCTTCTCGTCGGTTTGTTGTCTTTCGTATGTTTTGACAAAACCTTAGGAGTATTTAATAATCCCTTTGTAGGTCAGTTTGATATTATCGTTCTTTTCAAGAATAATATAACCATTATCTACTAAATGTTTTATTGCTGCTCTGACTTTATAAAAAAGCGCATCTTTATTATCAGGTGAAAAATAATTTGAAAACAAATCTTCAAAAGTATTGACAGGCTTAGGTTTATCTATTTTATTTAATTTTAAATCAAAAACGTTTTGAGATATATCGTCTAAGTGAGCTTGATAATATTGAGCGGTATTTATGAAATAGGATAATACATTATCTAAATACTCTAAGTTACCTTTTAAATTTTTATCTTCAGTCATAGAAAATAATTAACTTTAATAGATATAAATATAGAAATAAAAAAAACTGTTGCCAACAACGTATAACAACAATTGCGGCTTTGTGTCCTGCGGACACAACCGCGCAAGCATAAAATTCGGTAATTTTAGCTATCTTAGTTCAAACCAATCCGCAACTGATTGTTATACAAGACCGTTGTAAAACATTTAGACAAAAAATGAAAAGAAGATTAAAATATTTAATAATTCCTTTTTTAGGATTGCTAATTGGTTGTGCAAGCGGACAACTGAAAACTACGGAAATCGAGAATGATGAAGCTATTATTATTGCTCGTGCGTTTATAAAAAATAATGGAGAATATATAAATACAAAGTGGAATTTTCTTTGGGATGAAAGATTATGGGGAAAAAACGCTGTTTGGGTTGAAAAAGACGGATATGTATTTATGAAATTACCAAAAGGAAAACATTTTATCTCCCTACTTCAATACAATGAATATCGAAAAAATATTCCTGACAATTATTTAACTGTAGATTTAGAACCCAACACAATATATTATATTGGAGATTTGACTTTTAATTGGAATATCGATAAAAATGATGTTGCGAATACTGGTATAGTCGGAGCAGTTTCAGACGCAACAAAAAATGAAAATAAAATTAAAGTTGACCTAATTGACAATTACGAAAATATGGTCAAGAAATTCAATGAAAAGTACGGGAATTCAAAACCTGTTGAAAAGCAATTAATCCGAATTGAATAAATAAAAAACGTTTTACAACACCGTATAAAATTAATGGCTTGTTCTTGACTACTTACGAAAATCCGCAAGGATTTTCTATCTGGTTTTTACCTACAAAATTAAATGCTTAAAACACGCCACTATTTTTATACCAGACGTTGGGCATAATTTGAACAAAATGAAAAAAATACTGATAATATTATTGATTGGAATTTCCAATATTACTTTTTCACAGACGATGACAGAAATTGATTCTGTTTCTTATGAAATGTGTGGTTACCTGAAAAATTTAGAAATTAAAAACGATACACTGAAAATAAACACATTATACGAAAAGCAACTTTATCCATATTTAGCAAAATTTGAGCAATCACAAGCTGAAAAAATTGGAAAACAAGTTTATTATAGACTTCAAAGGAACTGTGTCGAATTTCGGAATTTATTGGAGCGATTGGAACCGCCAAAAGAAGCAGTGACAAGAATAACGGAAAAACCAAAACCCGAAATATCGAAAAAGCAACTCAAGGAATTTTATTATTTCGAAAATGCTGGAGATACAACACGAGTAAAAATGGAAAAAGGAAAATGGACGGACTCATTTTCTGATAATACAACTTCAAATCTAACTTATAATTGGATTAACGAAACAGAATTCGAATTAGTGTTTATGGAAAGTAACAATGAGACACGATCAAATTCTAGTGTAAAAGGAGATAAATATATTTATCAGATTTTATCAAAAGAAGACGGATATTATCAAATGACACTAAATATTCCTGGACAAGAAACTTTTGAGAAATTCAAAATGTATTACGAATAAAAAACTATGCCCAACACCGTGTATAGCTCATTGCGGCTGAATTCCTAATCGGAATTCATTGCAATTTGCTATCTTTCGGTTACGGCGGGAAATCCGCGAAGATTTCCCGCAACGAGCCATACACAAATCCGTTGTGTTTAATTTTTCGCAAGAGTCGTAGCTGAAACATTGAATAAAGAAAATCTATTTAAAGGACCCGATATTATGAAGACACTAAAAATAATTCTTCTCTTTTTTATAATCATATCGACTGGTTGCGATAACGATGATTATGATTTTACTTACGAGACAATTGTAACTGAACTACCTGTGAATTTGGAAAATCTTAATTCACCTTTTGATGATTATAATTCAAATTTGCCTTATCCCGGAGTCAGACATGGAATTTATTTTTCGACAAATAGGAAAAGTTCTGGAAGCAATTTTGATATAATATATAGAAGCATTGAAATTTCGTATCATTCAAAAGATGATATACTAAATATCTCAGATGTTATAGGTGATGATAACTCTAACAGCTACGCAAATAAAGTCATAGAAACAATAAATACAGATTTTAATGAATATGGTCCATTTTATCATTTTGGAGAAGAGGCTTATGAATATTTCTTCTATGCCAATAATGAATCAGGAAATTTTGATATTAAATATGCGTCGTCAAAGAAATCTGATTTTGGAACATATAACGCCCAGGAAATCATAAATACTCCAGAATCTTTTGCTTCTATAAATTCGGAGTATGATGATTATTATCCTTGCATATTCAATAGTAATGAAAGCCTTATATTCTGTAGTAATAGAGATATGGATGTGTTTAATTTTTATGAAACAACATTTGTTGAAGAAGAAATTAATCCCGGTTACCTTGCTTCAACTACACACGATATTATTAAAAATGCTGTTTTGTCAAGTAACAAAAATGATAAATGCCCATTCGTTTCAGGGAATATTATGATATTCACATCAGATAGAGAGGGGGGGTATGGTGGCTTCGATTTGTATTTCTCTAGATATTTAAATGGAGAGTGGTCTCAGCCACAGAATTTAGGGGATAAAATAAATTCTGAGTACGATGAGTATCGTCCGATTTTTGTCCCATTCGAAGAGTTTGATGGTTCGATGCTAGTTTTTTCATCAAATAGGTCAGGCGGGAAAGGTGGTTTTGACTTATATGCTGCAAGAACAAATTTATTTTAAGATTACGCATATTTAAGTTTTTGTAAATCTGCGTTTTGAAAAATAAAAACTAAACACAACAGCGGTTCATCTCAAATTACGGGTATTGTAGAAAAAGTGTAATTTTAGTAACCAAGAAAAAAATGGTTAAGCCTACAAGTCCGCGTCCTTACTCCCGCAACTTGCGATAACCGCAAACCGTTGTACGCAATATAAAAAAAACTGACCTTGAAGTTAAAACTACTGTTCATAATTATATTTTCAATCAAGTCATTTGGTCAAGAAATTAAATACAACCTAATGATAAAAAGTCCGTGTTCAGAAAAAGTGGAATACAGTTTATTATACCATCTTGAAAAATCTGGAAAAAAGTACTTTAAAATTTCAGATTCTATTGGAACTATGATATTGCCAGAAATTGGAGAATATCTGGTTATAGCAGAATTTGACGGAATTTCACAAATTACAAATTTAAAAAAAGGGGGTAATATTGACACTCTATATACGAAAAAAATACAGGTATGTTATGAGCCAGTTTCCCACCCAAGTTTTTCTGGTTACTGTTGTTGTGAAGAAATTTGTGAGGGACTAAAAAGTGACTATTATAATGATGGAACTTTAAGAATGGAAGGGAATTTTAAAAATGGACAACCAGTTGGCAAACTAAAACTCTATCACTCAAATGGAATAATCAGTGAGATTAGAATTTATAATAAAAAGGGTGTTTTGAGACGTACCAAAAAGTATGATAAAAAAGGTAAACGAATATAAAATACTGCGTACAACACCGTGTATAGCTCATTGCGGCTGAATTCCTAATCGGAATTCATTGCAATTCACTATCTTTAGGTTACGGCGGAAAATCAGCTATGATTTTCCGCAACGAGCCATACACAAAACCGTTGGGCATAATTATAGAAAAAACGACAATTAATAAATGAATGATATAAATCTTGAACAGCCATTACTTTTCAATTTCGATGATGAAACTGAACATATTGACTTTAGATATGTCATAACTAGCTACGGAGCTGATTATCCTGTAGATAGCCTAATGAAAAGAATTAAAGACAAAGTAATTTTTATACCACCTTTTCAAAGACAGTTTGTTTGGAATATTAATGAAGCATCGAAATTTATTGAGTCTTTAATTTTAGGCTTGCCTGTTCCAGGGATATTTTTATCAAAAGAAAAAGGAAGTAATAGATTATTAGTTGTTGACGGACAGCAAAGACTTATGAGTCTATATTATTTCTATACTGGCTATTTCCAAAGTACACCTTTTAAACTTCAAAACGTACAAGAAGATTTGCTTGGTAGAACTTATAGTACTTTGAAAACACCTGATAGAATTCGTTTAGATGATTCAATTATTCACGCAACCATCGTTAGACAAGACGAGCCAGATGAGGATGAAAGTAGTGTATATCAAATTTTTGAAAGACTTAATTCTGGTGGAAGAGATTTGAAGCCTCAAGAAATTAGGGCTTGTATTTACTATGGAGAATTTAACGAACTACTCAACAAACTTGTTCAAACACATTCTTGGAGAGCTATTTTTGGCAAAAAACCTGATATAAGATTAAAAGAAGAAGAACTTATCTTAAGATTCTTCTCATTATTTTATGATAGAGAAAATTACCAAAAACCATTAAAAGGGTTTCTAAACTCTTATATGTCTAAAAATCAACACTTGGAAATTACAAGTGAAGAGGAGTTAACAGAATTATTTATAACAACATTCGATTTTATATTCAGAACTATAGGAGCAAAACCTTTTAGAATTAAAAGGAACTTAAATCTTGGAGCTTTTGATTCAATAGCCATAGCAGTTGCAGAACGCTTGAAAAATGACCCAATAGAAAATAGGAAAAAGTTTGTTGACAACTACTATAAATTAGTTGAAAATCCTGAGTATATATCAGCAGTCCAAGGTGGAACTTCTGATGAAAAAAACGTAGAAACTCGAATAGCAATAGCGATTGAAGCATTTAAAGATGTAGAATAATGAGTTTTTATAAGATAGGGATTTACGAAAGACAATTAGATAGTCTTTATAACGAGGTTTCTCAAATTCAAGAAGGCGAAATAAACAAAGCACATCTTACGAGATATTTATGCGTCAGAACTTCTGGATATTTAGAAAATGTTGTTAGGATTTTGATTGCACATTTTTGTGATGGTACTTCGCCTCAACCCGTAAACAATTATATTGTTAAGAGGACAAAGTATATTACGAATTTAGATTATAAGAGGTAAAATGGACTATTATCTGAATTTGACAGTAATTGGAGTTCAGAATTCGAGCAAAGAGTTACTGACCAGCAAAAAAGTTCATTGAATTCCGTTATATCTAATCGAAATAATATATCTCACGGCAATCAAGATAGTATTACCTATAGAGATATGGTGAATTATTATAGAGATGTAAAAGATGTATGCCAAATTTTAATTAATATTATTAAAAAATAACTATGCCCAACAATGGCTATAAGTAATTGCTTGTT
Source organism: Zunongwangia sp. (assembly GCF_048269745.1). Taxonomy (NCBI): domain Bacteria; kingdom Pseudomonadati; phylum Bacteroidota; class Flavobacteriia; order Flavobacteriales; family Flavobacteriaceae; genus Zunongwangia; species Zunongwangia sp. Next base: position 10,670 of record NZ_JBLXIB010000022.1, read on the forward strand.
TTCGCCTACTTCTGAAAATCCTTGCGGATTTTCAGTTTGGTGTGTATTTGCAAAGTTAAGTGCAAACCCACGCAACTACTCATAGCCGAAGCCGTTACCTACCATTTGAATGAACGAAATCCAAGAAATAAGAAAACGATTTTTACACTCTCTAAAATTAGGGACTGGAGAAACATATATAATTCAAAAAAAATATCCTGAAATAGATTTTTCAAGAGAAATTATAAAAGGTGCTGTTCAAAACTTTGCATATGACCCACAATCTGAAGGAAGTCGTTCAAAGTACATTTATGGTTTAATAAAGAAGTCTAAAGCTAAAGACAAAATAACCTCAAAGGTATTTGATAAAATTATCGAAACTAAAGAAGATGATTGGGGGTTGTATCAATTACTTGACATAGCAGTTCTTATATACAAAGATGGAAACACAAGTGCACTTGAAATTATTAAAAAGAGGTTTGAAAAAAACGGATTAGATGGTTTTGATTTTTGTGGTCAAGAACAATTAATGGAAATCGGAGGTATTGATGGAGTTTTAAAAGTCGCTGAAATAGTTGGCGAACGCTTGACTAATGATAAAGATGATTATGAAGATAGTTGGAAAATTGATGAGTTTCAGAAAAAGAATAAATCAATAGACGTTTATGAAATTCTTAAAGAAAAATCCAAGAAAAATGAATCTATAAAAGCTTACTATGAATCAATTATTCAGAATAGGTTTAAACCATATAGAAAAGTAAAACCCATTAAGTTTAGTTACGAAATAATTAAAGAAAAAATACAAGCCGACAAATTCAGGTATATTTCAAAAACAAGAGCCAATGACTTAAGTGAAGAAGAAGTCTTAAAACTGGCGAAAGAATTTGTTAAATCTAGGAAAAATAAAGAAAAGGAAAACTACTTGAGATTTTTTGCGAAAAGGAAGTTCCCATACGACTATCAGATTTTATTTAAAATTGCACAAAGAAAAAACCCAAGAAAAACTAGATTAGTTGAATATGCAGTTGAATCTTTAACTTTCTTTAAAGACAAAAAAATACGTGATTTAGCTATCAAGAAAATAAAAGAAGTGAAAAATCCTTGTGATTATTTGCCACTATTGGTAAGCAATTATCAAAAAGGAGATTTTGAATTATTAAAAGAAGTAATTGACAGGTCTAATAATTTTGATTTTATACATTCATTAATAAGCGGAATATTAGACATTTATAAATCTAATAGCTTAACAGAATGTAAAGAACCTTTAGAGGCAATGTATAGCAAAATGAATTGTGGTTTACACAGAATTGATATTGTTGAATTACTCTATGAAAATAAAGTTTTGAGTAATAAAATATTGCTAGAACTACAATTTGATAGTGACGAGAGTATTAGAAAATTATATAGAACGATTAAAAAAACGGTAGGTAACAATGTATATAAAAAATAGGCGAAATAGCAATAAATTCAAAGCTTCTGGCTCGTATCAAACTTTCTGCTTAACCGAAAGTTTAGTGCTTCAAAATCGCCTACTTTTCATATACTAACCGTTGTAAGCAATTTGACCAAATCAATGAAAAAGTATTTAATCTTAATTATTTTAATTTCAAATTTTTGTTTCGGACAATCTGAATCCAGACAAAATTTTGTCATTTCATTAAATGTCCCTGATAATGAAAGGAACAGTAATGAATCTTTCAAAAAGATAGCTACTGAAAATAGCATCAAGAGAATTAAGTTTTACGAGGAAAAAGAAATTGTTACGGATTTACATTTTGACAAAAATGGAAATGTTATTGAGGCAACAGATAAGTCAAATAAAGTTATTAGCAAGACTAAATTTGAGTTTGACAAACATAATAGACTAACTAAACTTTCATTTTTTACACCAAATGGAGATTTTAAATATGGCTACGAATATAAACATAACGGACCATACAGAACAGAGTATGAAATTGGAGATTCAATTCCGACTAAAAGAACTATTGAATTAAAAGACGAAAGCATCACTATATATTCTGACTTCAATGAAAATAAGGAATGGGAATTAAATAGTGTAATATTCAAAAATGACGACAAATCGTTCGATAGGGAATTAAGATACAATAATGATGGACTATATTCTGAATTCAAATATTTCTACAACCCAAAAGAAAAAATTGGCGGAACAAAAAAAATCAGTTATTTCAATGGGATTAAACTAAGCGAGGAGGATTATTCTGCATATAAAACAGATTCCAATGGAAATAGAATTGAGAATTTTAATCCGAGAAATTTAGAAACGATTTCATCATTCAAGTTTAATGATAAGAATCAGATAATCGAAACCAAATATTACACTAAGTCGGAATATTTTGAATATGATGAAAATAGTTTTATAAAAACCAAAACAATAGAGGACAGAAATGGAACAACCATACTGACTTTTTTCTATGAAAACTCATTACCGAAAAAAATTGAGAAAGTTAACGGGAATAATACATTGACTTTTAGATACGAATACGAATTTTATAAATAAAAACTGCTTACAACACCGGCTATAGTTCATAGCGGCGGAATTTCCTCTCGAAAATTCCTCGCAAATTTGCCATCTTCGGTTTACGGCGGAAAATCCTCACGGATTTTCACGCAACGAAACCATAGCCAAACCGTTGTGGCTAATTTGAAAAATGAACAAAACCTTATCAATATTCTTAATTTTCATTGGATTTATCGCTTTCGGACAAAGTGCAAAAATTGACACGCTTAATTTAAAAGCAAGCGAAAGGTTTAAAGAATTGCAATCGGACAAAATGAACTTTCCGATAATCAATTCAGGAAAAACGGAAATTGATTCTCTTATAAATTTTGACTTAAAGAATAAATTTACTCATAATGAATACCCAAATGAATCTATTGATTCAACTCTCTTAAAATGGGCTGAAGACCAAATAATTTTTGTTGATTTTAATGTGAGCTATAATAGAAATGGAATTTTGTCTTTGAGCGTAAGTGCAGAAGGTTGTGGTGCTTATTGCACCTATTGGACTGACTATTTCAATTACTCTCTTAAAACTGGAGAATCATTAACCTTATCTGATATTGTAGATACTAGTGGAGCCTTTAAAAATTTAGTATTCGAACAAAAAGACTTAAAGTTTGAAAAACAAAAAACTGAACTAAAAAAATGATGCTGGATAAAGAGTCTGGACTTGATGAAAACACCTATGAAGTGGCATTAGAATATTACGAGGAGTGTGACAACTCATTCAATCTAGAAAATTTCGTAATAAAATGTGAAAGTCTTGAAATAATATGCGATTGCTATCTTCCGCACGTAATGAAAAATTTGACACCAGTAATAGAATTGAAATATAAATTGACTGACATAACTGAATATATAAAAAATAAAAAACTAGCCACAACAACGTGTAAGCGCAATAACGGCTGAATTTCCTAATCGGAAATTCAACTCGTTTTGCTAAATTAGGTGCGTCAGCGTAAAGTACTCGCGTACTTTCCCGTTACTGATGCTTACACAAGACCGTTGGCAATAATTAATAAGAATGACAAAAATAGAAACAGAATTTATAATTGAGAAAATTAAAAAAACAACCTCTTTAATTCAACATGAGTTTTATCAACATTGGATGAATCAAAATTATTCAAAAGATTACTATGAAGAATATCCAGGTTATACTGAGGACTGGTTAAAATTTAGAATTAAAGACCTTTACTACTTAATCCTAAGTTATTTTGAAGCTAAAAGTTTAAATCATAGCTACGAAACATTCCAAAGAGAGTTTGAAGATAAAATCAAAAATGAATTAGATTTATTGGACGAAGCTATATATCATCCTGAAAGTGAAACAGAGCTCAAAATAATAAATGACTTCTATATTCATTTAAATCCTTATAACGATTTTTCTACAAAGAAAAGAATTGAAGATGCACTTTTGAAAGTTCATAGTATTTTAAGTAATACAAATCATATTTTGAAAAAAATGAAAGTGACTGATATTCAAAGAGAAGAACAGGTCTACAATCCTGTGAAATGGATAATTGGTCTCTATTTTCCAAAAGTTAGAAAAAAAAATCAGGCATCTTTTATTCAAAAATTTAAATATTATAAACCTGACATTTTAATTCCAGAATTAAAAACTGCGATAGAATATAAATATATCAAATCAGAAAAGGAAAATGATATTGAGAAATATATAGATGAAATTAGAACTGATTCTATTAATTACAAAGGTGATGAGAGATATGACAATTTTATCGCCGCTGTCTATCTTAAAAGTAACGAATTAACAACTCCCCAAGAAATTGAAGCGTGTTGGGAAAGCAAGGATTTTCCTAAAAACTGGAAATTGATCATTTCTAGTAATTAACTATTGCCAACATCGGTTCACCGCAAATAACGAGCATTTGTGGAAAAAGGTTAATTTTAGAAACCAAGAAAGAAAATAACTAAACCGACAAGTCCGCATTCTTATTCCCGTAACTTGCGGTAACCGTAACCGTTGTAAAACATTTAAAAGAAACGTATGAAATCCATAATAACGCTATTTATCGGAATTTTGACTTTTACTTTGAATGCTCAAACAAACGAAGAGGAAACTATTGAATTCTCAAGAATTGGAGAATTAAGCGATGAACAACTAAATAGTTCCGGTGCTAAAAAGTTGATCTTTATTACAGAAGAAAAAGAGGCTGAAAAAATGGCTGAATTGGATATTAAAAGCGGAAATCCCTTTTTGTTATTAACGGGCGGAATTGCTCCAACAATAATTGCAACAGACCCAGAGTTTGAAAAAGAATATGGAATTTATTTTTATGAATTTGGTTGTTCTGGTCCAGAAAATGACATAATAATTGCTTACAATAAAATAGTATTTGAACATTTAAATTCGACAAAAGGAAAAACTTGGATAAAAGAAGTTAGAGACGATGTAGTTGGATTTAAGGAATGGAAACGCAATTACAAACGGAAAAATTAAAAAAATGACTGAAATTATAATTATATCCATTCTTGTTATTTTATTCGCTGGATTCTTATATTGGGCTTATTTGCCGGATTATAGAAGAAATCCAAAAGAATTCTGGAGAACCATAATTGGAATGCCAATAGGAATGATCTTAGGCGGATTAGGCTATCCAACTTTAAATGATAAAATTAAAAAGTGGACAACAAAGAATAAAAAAGTTAATCGTAAATAAAAAACGTTTTACAACAAAGAACTGAGGTAAAAACCAACTTTTTTCTACATTAAATTTGAGACATAAATGATCCATGCTAACATCTGTATCATCAGATCTTAACTGTTTCATTTTTTGTTTTTTATTGCGCTATCCTTTTGCTAAAACAGACACATAGTTTTCATCGTAGGGTAAACCTGATTTAGTAATAGCAAAGGCTTGTTTTAAAAGCTTATTGGCCACGGCGATCAAAGCAAGTTTCTTGCTCTTGCCCTTAGCTATTATTCGTTCATAGATCTCCATGCAGCCCTTATTATGCTTGCATGCATTGAATGCACATAAAAACAAAAGGTTCCTGAGCTTCTTGTTACCCACTTTACTAATCCGACTTCTCCCTCGAACACTATTTCCAGATTCCCGTATCGTTGGAGTGATTCCTACATAACTGCATAATTGTGATGCTTTCTCAAATTTAGAGAAGCCATCGGTAATCACCACTAAAAACAAAGCAGTCTTGATTCCTATTCCAGGGATACTGGTAAGTAAACTTAGTTGCTGTTGCTGCTCCTGTTTTACAAGCTCTAGCAGACGATCTTCGATCCCTTTTACCTCTTTGTTTAAGTATTTGAGATCACGCTTTAATGATCTGTAAACATACTTAGAGGGAATACCCAAAGACTCTCCTCCGTGAAGTTTATTCTTGGTAGCCGTACGCTTCTTTAGATAACTATCCATGAGTCTGAAGAGCTGCAGGCATTCTGCCTGTAAATCCTTAAGGGCATTGTACAATAGGACTTCATTGCATAGAGCATAATTGCAAATAGCTTTAGAATCGCTTTTGTCGGTCTTTACCTTAGCCAGTTTCATCTGGATAAAGCGCTTGACCGATAGCGGGTTTACTACTGATACCGCAATACCATTTTTGTAAAGAAACTGAGCAAGCCGATAATGGTAATATCCCGTAGCTTCCATCACTACAAGGCTATCTTGAGATAATGATTTTAGAAATAGTTTAAAACCGGAAGTGTCATTCTTAAATTGAGAATAACCACAAACACTACTATAAACATCAAAGACATCCTTACTGATGTCAACTCCAAAAGTTTCTTTATATTTATTCATAAGAACTGATTTATGAAAGAGCATACTACCTTAATCACAACAACTTAAATCAAGGTCTAAAGCCTTATAGAACTGAACGTGATTGAAGTAGTTCAAGAGAGGGGATTATCAATGTTGACGAAGTCTAACGCTTCCACGTATATCTTAACCTTAATTCTCTCTTTGTTCTTTCTGATTTATACTATAGAATTAATGAGAATCAAACTTAAGATGTATAACAACAATTGCGGCTTTGTGTCCTGCGGACACAGCCGTGTAAGCATAAAAGTCGGGAATTTTAGCTATCTTAGTTTCTAACCAAACCGCGACTGATTGTTATACAAATCCGTTGTACATAATGCCGAAAATGAAAAACCTACTGACATTTATATTATTAATAATTGGATTAAAGATATTTGCCACACCACAAATCCCTGACATTTTAATTTACAATGGAAAGGAATATGAATGGAGTGGTTATAGTCCAGCTTTTAAATATTTTGGGCTGAACAATTTTCAACCACCAGAAGAAGCTGTCATTACTACAGGAAACTATTCTGTATTCATAATGACCTATGAAATAGTTGACAAAAAACTATATCTAATAGACGTGGAAATTGAGGTGGAACAAGAATCTGAATATGGTTCTGACTATCCGCCAGATTTGGTAAATAAATCAATTTTTGAAAACTACTTCCCGAATCAGAATAGAGTTCTAATGGACTTCTATTCTAATGTTCAAGTAATTCCTTACGGGGAAATTATCGAAGTAACTAAAAACGATTGGACTGATATTCATTGGGAAGATTATTTAGTATTCGAAATAAAAAACGGAACTGTGATAACTGAACTTGACTTGAAGTACAAACAGTTAAACAGACTGAAGAGAAAACAATTTACAGCCTTTAAAAAAACAAACGAATATCAAAAAGCTATTGAAGCTGAAAAGGAAAATCTTGAGTCCTTCAATGAATGGTATAGACCTAAAGATTTTACAATCGATGAATATTTAGAATCGATTATTATGAGACTAATTAAACAATTAAAATAAAGCACTATGTACAACATTGGCTATAAACAATTGCTATTACAGGCTTATTTTGAAAATTCCTGTGGAATTTTCAGCTTGTCGTGTACTTGCAAAAGTCTGTGCTAACCCACGCAACTGTTCATAGCCGAGACCGTTGGGCGTCATATTGCGAACCCACTGAAAAAACAAGTTTATGATAAAGAATTACTTTTATTTGATAGTAGGACTTCTCTGCATATTATTTGCAGTTACCCACACATTGAACGGAACAGTAACAGTTTTGCCTGTCTTAGAGAATGTTGAAATAGAAAGCAGTATAAAAACAACATTTACTTATGTATGGCATATAATCGGTGTTGAAAATCTCATTTTGGGAATAGCTCTACTTGTTATGGCATTTCACAAAAATCTTACAAAAGTAAAATTTGCAGCGAGGGTAATAATTGCGATTTTGACACTGCGTTGGATTACTATTGCAACATTTACGATTATAAACGACAGTAACTGGGCGAAACTTTTAATCACAGATACTATTGCAATCTCTGTGATAATCGTTTTACTTTTTTTAGGTACTAAAGTGAAAAATAAGATTTCTGATGGAGAGCTTAAATAACACACACCTGCACTCATTAGAAAACGTAAATGCGTTGGAAAGCCGATTTCGCAGATTATTGCAAAATCCGAAAAAAATACTGAAAAAATATATTCGGCAAGGTAGGACAGTTCTTGATTTAGGATGTGGAACAGGTTATTTTGCTCTTGAAATGGCAAAATTACTTAACGGGAAAGGAAAAGTCATAGCAATTGATGTGCAGGAAGGAATGCTTGAAATATTGGAACAAAAGTTGAAAAACAGCAGCTTGAAATAACAAGTCCAAATTTTCAACAATCCACCACAAAGCCTTGATTTTTAGGCAAGAGTGAATTTTATACTTGCATTTTACTCTTTCCACGAAATGAAATATATAGACGATATCATTCAATCGCTAAAAGAAGTTGTTAAGCCAGAAACAAAGATTTTAATTTAGGAACAAAAAATACACGTTTCAAAAAAAATGTTTGAAAGTATAATAAACAGGATGGCAAACAAAGGGTTTATCGTTTGTGAACGACCAAAAATATTTTTTAGCAGAAGTGTTGTTATGAAAATTGAAAAAAATACGAACGCCCAACATTTTGTATAAGTAATGGCAGGCTATGTGCTAAATTTCAAGGTTTGTAGCCCGCTCAAACTACGTAGCGGTTTGATAGGAAAGTATCACGCAATGTGCGACTACTCATACAATTTGCCGTTAGCGATTATTATGACAAAACTACACCTAAATGAAAAAAGTATTTAAATGGATCTTAATAATCATCGCTATAATTGGTGTTTTTATTATTATATCAAGTTTAATAATCTACAAAAAGAATCAGTCTTTTATAGGAGAACCTGATGCTGAATTTGTTGAATATCTAAATCAAAATAAAAAAATTCTAGACAGTAAAGCTTATCTACAAAAAGATCTTTTTGATAAAAACACCTACAAAAGTGATATTATTCTATTAGGAGAAAATCATGGCTATGCTGTAACTCAAAAGATTGATAAAAATATACTTATACATTTAAATAAAAAAATAGGACTACGTAATTATATAGCAGAAATAGATAGTATAAGAGCTGAACTTTTAAATAATTTCTTGAATAAAAAAGAAAAAGATTCAATACTCTTGAAAAAAATTATTTTAGCTATTAACATTAATATCCCTCAACAATCAAGTAGAGAACTTTTTGATAAATGGTCTGAAATTTATGATTATAACCAAAAATTGCCTGACTCTTTAAAGTTAAAGATTCTCGGGGTAGATAAAACTTTTGGAAAAAAAACACCAATTTCTAGAGACTCTGCTATGATTATGAATTTCAAAAAATTCATTAAGAAAAAGAAAATTGAAAATGAGCAATTCTACGGCTATTTTGGCCTTTTTCATGTTTCCCAAGAAACTATAAAAAACAATACTAAATCCTTCGCTGAAAGATTAAAATCTAATAATTTTAAAGTTAAGAGTATTGTATGCCTAAATATTGATAGTGAAGTTTATTTACCAAAAAACGAAAAAATTCCTACAACAAAGTCTGAGAAAATTAGCTTTTTAAATATGGATGGTCCGATAGTATTAGTAAAGGGAATTAACGATTTAAAAAAAGCTAGTACAAAAGAAAATATAACACTATTTAATTTGAATAAAAAAAATTCTCCATATTTCAATAGTAAAAAACTGATAACAATGAAGACTAATTTCATCAATCAAAATTGGTCTCCAGAAAAAGATAACTTAAAAACTACAGATTTTTTTCAGTATGCTATCTTAATTAGAAATTCAAAAGCAAATACACCTATAAATGAATAGTTAAACAATCGCTAACAACGCGTATAGCCAATTGCGGCTAAATACTTAATCGATATTCAATGTTTTTGGCTATCTTTATTTTAAGCAGATAAAACATTGAAAATCAAACTGCAACTGACCATACTCAAAATCGTTAGCACTTATTTGAGAAAAAAATGAAGCGATTGATAAAATTCATAGAAAAGAATGTTTCAGGAAAAAAGGTTTTAGGACTTTTTATCTTGACCAATCTTGTTTACACCTTTATGCTGACCGTTACAATTCCTAAAACAATGGAATTCTCCAACGGAATGAAATTATTGGATATGATGCCCACAGGATATGATTTGAATTATGTAAGTAAATTATTCACTTCGCTTGGAGAAAATGGACGTTTGACATATCTAACCCGTCAAATACCTGTTGATATGATTTATCCACTACTATTCGGACTTTCTTACTGTTTGATTTTGGGATATTTCTTGAAAAAATTGAAAAAATTAAATTCCCCATATATTTATATCTGCGTAATACCGATAATTGCCGGAATTACAGATTATTTGGAAAATATTGGAATTATCACAATGCTTAAAAACTATCCCGAATTGAAAGGGATTGCAGTTTATACAACTAATGTATTCTCAGTTATAAAAAGCATTTCAACAAGTTTATTTTTTATAGCATTATTAGTTGTCTTAATAACTCTTGGAATTAAAGTATTAAACAGAAAAACAAGTGCTAACACCGTATAACAACAATTGCGGCTTTGTGTCCTGCGGACACAACCGCTCGAGCATAAAAGTCCGGAATTTTGGCTATCTTAGTTTTCAATCAATCCGCAACTGATTGTTATACAAACCCGTTGGGCACAATTAAAACAGAATGAATAGAATTCTAATTTTACTTTTTTCAATATTCTTAATTGGTTGTTGCAATGAACTAAAATTGCTGAATAACGGACTGACTAAAAAAGCAACACAAATTACCG
>NZ_JBLXIB010000023.1:0-21130 GCF_048269745.1 Zunongwangia sp.
CTATCCTTTAGGCTTTTCAGATGCATATCTGCTACTACAAAAAAGTCAACTTTTTTGTTTTGCCTGAGATTTTTCTTAATTGTTGTTACGGTCTGGTAAAACAAACATTCGAAACGAGTAGAACAGAAAGATATTATACTTTAAAAGATGATCCTAATTTAAATTATATACCTATAAATTGAAAAATGAAAAAAATCTTCAAAATCTCTTTAGTACTTTTGTTAATTTCTTGTTCGGATAGTGATGAAGAAGAAATAATAACTCTTCCGCCTGTAAATTATTCTGAAGCTTTTATTTATGATAACTTTTATGAAATAAAAAATTTAGAATTGGAAGGAAACTCAGATCATAATATTGAATATTCTTACAAATTAGACATAAACAAAAATCAACTATCCATTTTTAAAAAAGATAAAGATGTCCAAATAGGAAAAATTGTTAACGAAAATGAATTAGTTATTTTTAAGAATTATTTGTCGTATTTAGTAATGATTGATAAAAATAATAATGAAATTAGGTATGGTAAGAGTAATGATTTAGGTTTAATCGAAAAAAAAGATATTTTTCCAAGAATTATTAATTCGTATTCAGATTTGAATGAAGATGAAGAATTTATTTTGTGGAGTAATATTGCTTATAAATTTGTACGGAAAATTTAGATTACCTCATAATTTTAAATTTTACACAGTATGAAAAAAGAGGATTTATTTAACGATGAATTTTTAAAGCAGTTCAAAAGCGGTGATGAGCTCAATGCCTTTTTAATACAACTGCAGAAACGTGGCATTGAGAAAATGCTCGAAGGAGAATTGGATGGCCATCTAGGCTATGACAAGAGCCAAAAGTCCGACAATCCCAATAACCGCAATGGTTTTGGTCAAAAAAAGGGTACGCACCTCCTTCGATGAATCCCAGATCCAGATTCCTAGAGACCGGAATGCTTCTTTTAATCCAATGATTGTTCCCAAACGAAGCAATATGGTTGATGGTATTGAAAATGTTATCGTATCGCTCTATGCTAAAGGAATGAGCAATAGCGATAGGGAAGTTTATAATTTTGAAGTCTCCACTCCCACCATCTCCAGGATTACCGAAAAGGTCACCGAGGATATCGTGGTCTGGCAGAACCGTCCATTAGAACCCGTATATCTCATTGTTTGGATGGATGGGGTCGTCTTCAAAGTACGGGAGAACTCCAAGGTGATCAACAAGACAATATACATAGCTGTCTGGCTTCGCAGGAATGAAAAGAAAGAAGTATTGGAACTTTGGTTGGGTAAAGGTAAAATATGAATCTGCAGCTTTTTGGATGAGTCTCCTTACCGATATAAAATCTAAGGGAACTGAAGATATACTTATCACGGCCACCGATAACTTAAATAGGTTTACCTATACCATCAGGAACGTGTTTCCTGACTCCAAAACTCAAATCTGTGTGATACACCAAATACGAAATGCCTGTAGGTTTGTGGTATGGAAAGACAAAAAAGCCTTTACAGCAAATATGAAGCATATCTACAATACACCTAACCAGCAAGCTGCCAAAGCTGCTTTAGATGATTTTGCAGAACTATTGGAAAATAAGTATTCTTATGCTATAAAGAGCTGGAGAGATAACTGGGAAGACCTTTCGGTATTTTTTGAGTTCCCCCTGGAGATAAGAAAGATCATTTATACCACGGACCTTATCGAGAACCTTAATGGGAAAATCAGGAAGTACACCAAAAATAAACTGTCTTTCCCAACAGATGAGGCAGTGATGAAATCCGTATATTTGGCTACAAGGGAAGCCACTAAGAAGTGGTCAATGCCTATCAGGAACTGGGGCATTATCTTAAATCAGTTCCTTACGATCTATGAAAAAAGGGGCAGACTTTAAAAAGTCAAACCCCTGCTATTTTAACTTTACACACTTTGCGGGATAGTGTCTCTATAAGAGCTGTTTTACTGCCAGTCCAGTTCATTTTAGATTTAGGAATTTTGACTGTTTTAATCTCATCTCTTTCCAGTCCGTGTAATTGATCCTCTAGAAACACTTCTATCAAATCATTGGCTAAAATTTTGACTACAGTATAGTCGTGAGAAGTAGAGAAACGATGATCCGTTTCAAAATACCTAGTTACTTAGATTAAACTTGATGTCATGTTTATTTCTTACAAAATACTTATGATCTAAATAGGTGCTTCCAGTTCGATAATATTTGTAAAATTCTAATTGATCATCAAAGAAGCACTTTAATTTGTTCAGTTCCTTAAGCAAATATTTTCTTAAAACACGCTTACCACCATAAGGTCTACGGGTTTCAATTTTATAAATCTGATTGTAATATATTAACTTAGATACAAATTTGGGTTTTGTGTATTTAAAAAATAGAATTTCATCATATTGATTTTCAAATTTGTGATGAACTGTTTTTTTCTTTATATCGTCTAAATACATTTAGTATAACTTCTAAAGCTTCCTGAGAAATATGTAACCAATTATTTTTTCAATTTCAAGAAAATTTAAATGCTCTTCTAGATTTAAGAGGCTTTTTTTACAAAAATCATTCATTAACCTTCAACATTTTTCAATTTGCATCTTAAAGTAAAGAAGTCTTACTAAAAACTTTACTGTATTTATATGTTTAAAATCGTGGTATTCCCACATAAATGATGTGGTATTTCCAAACAGTTACTTAACAAGCGGTTTCTATTTTTGAAGTCAAAAAAAAGTGGAAATTTCCTATTATATAATAAATAATGATGATTCAACTTCTCACAAGCTTTCTTCAGTGTTGAATGAATTCTCAGAATTTGCATGTTTAGGTTTTACGAACAATTATGAACAAGCTATGAATGAGATATTAAAGTCAAACCCTGATATCATATTCATAAATTTAGATACTTGCTTGTCAAAACAATTCGGAGATATATTTTCTTACTGTAAAGAAATTAATGAATACGTAATTAAGCAACCCAAATTTATAGGCTTGTCTAAAGATGCTTCTAAGTCATACTTAGCTTTAAAGAGTAGGTTTTATGATTATATACTAAAGCCGGGTAGTGAGCTTGATATTCGTAAAACTGTTCTTCAGTTATTAAAGAGTAGAGAATATAATTTAAATGAAACCTTATGTCTTAAATCTTATAAAGATTATACAATTCTCCATATTGAAGAAATCCTATTTTTAAAAGCTGATAATAATGCAACTGACTTTATAATGACTAATGGTAAAACGATTAGCGCTTTTAAAACTTTAAAGTTTTTTGAAAATGTTTTACCAAGTAGCTTTATCAGAATTCATAACAGTTATATGATTAATAAAAATCATCTGTCGCGAATTAACTTTGGAAAGTTAAAATGCTTTTTAAACCATAATAATATCACTTTACCTTTTTCACGATCTTATCGACATAACCTCCAGTCTTTAGAGGAATTATTAGAACAAAAAACCATTTCTTTTAATTAGTGTTTCTAGCCTGAGATAGAAATCTTCATTTACTAATAAATACATAGCAAAAACTAATAGAAATAACTCATCTACCAAATGGAGGTTATAATCTATTTCTATCATTCTCTATTACTGTAATTTGACCTCGGTTTAAGAAAGAAGCTTCTTAAGAAACAAGGAGATATGTTTATCTACTGTTTCAATCATGCATGATTAAATATCGAACCACCCCAGAAATCTCGGGGGACATAACACTATTGTTTAATCATAATTGTTTAATCATAACCTTTAAACCATGAAGACATTCAAAAACTTATTAAGCTTAACATTTATAACTTTATTGGCTTATTCTTGTGAACCGGAAGAATTACCAAATAATACATCACTTCAGCAAGATATTATTACTGCAGATACAGGAGATCAAGATGATGAAGTTGTGGATAGAAAAGGAAACAATCCCGACTAGTAATTATCAATAATTTTTTAAAGGTCTTGTGAACTACAAGGCCTTTTCTTATTTTCAAAAATTTAAATTTTATTTATCTCTAAAGGATTGTTTGTGAAATCATGCTGCGTATCAATTTTCTATGTTTTAATAATCTGTTTTTTGTCATGTACCTCCAAAATTGATGAAAAGCAAAATGAGGTTGCATGTAAAAATACAATTGTTGAAAGTGGAAAATCTATTTCTGATGCGCAGGAAAAACATGACTTGATAGTCGCTTATAAGTTAGCGATAAAAGAAGAAAATGATTCTATACGAAACAAAAAGCTACTAGATATTTCCTATCGTTTCTTGAAGGCAAAGGATTCTGCGATGTTCTTACAATCTAATAAAGAGGCAAGAGAGTTGGCTATTTCTATTGAGGATTCTAGTGGCGTTGCGGCTACACATTGGGATTTAGCTCAGTACTATCATAATCATAATAAAGAAGATAGCGCTTATTTTCATTACGATAAAGCTCAAAAAATATACAAAAATTTAAATAATGACTTAAATGCAGGTAGCTTATTATTGAATATGGCGATCATGCAAAAAAATATTAGAGATTATACCGGTAGTGAGGTTACCACAATGAATGCTATTTCACTTCTAAAGCCATTAGATGAATTTAGATTATTATATAAAGCCAATAATAATCTAGGTATTATTTATAATGAACTCGAAGATTATGAAAAAGCAGTTTATTATTACCAAAATGGATTAGATTATATAAGAAAATCCGGAGATTATAAGTATTTACCCTCAATTTGGAATAATATAGGGCTTGTTTATCACAATTATAATAATTTCAATGAAGCTGTTGAATATTTTGATAAAGCTTTGAATTATAACGATAGTATCCAAAAGTCTGATCCAAAATTGTTCGCCATGCTTATAGATAATAAAGCAAATGCTAAACTTCATCTAAAGGATACTACAGGCATATATGAGCAATTTAATGCAGCTTTGAAAATAAGAAAAGAATTAAATTTAGAGTCAGGCATTAGTATAAATCAATTACATTTAGCTGATTATTTTCTCGAGAAGAAAGATACTATAAGAGCTATAGATTATGCGAGCAAGGCAAAAGCGATTGCTTCAAAAAACCAAAACACGAGAGATTTACTTTCTTCTCTAAAATTTCTTTCTTTAGCGGTCAAAGATAGTGCACTCAAATATTCTAGACGTTATATAGAAATTAACGACAGCCTGCAAAAAAGGGAAAGAACTGTAAGGAATAAGTTTGCTAGGATACGTTTCGAGACAGATGAATATATTTCCGAGACAAAAAGGCTTAATGACCAAGTCGTAAGAATTTCAATAATATCTCTGACGGTTTTCCTTATTTTTGTATTATTATACATAATAAGAGGGCAAAGGTCAAAAAATAAACTAATCCAACAAAAGCATCAGGCTGGTCAGGAAATATATAATTTAGTTTTATCACAACAAAAATTAATTCAGGAAGAACGAGATAAAGAAAAACTGCGTATATCTCGGGAGTTACATGATGGAGTTTTAGGTAGTTTGTTTGGACTAAGAATAAGTTTAGATGTATTGAATGAAGATGATGATGATGATAGTAAGAAAAAGCGAGCTGAGTATATAAAAGGGATTCAGGATATTGCGGAAGAAATTAGGTTGATTTCTCATGAACTTAATAAAAGTTCACAAGTTGATATTGATTTTAATGTTTTGCTACAAGAATTTCTGAATAGACAATCGGACAAAATTCAAGTTCAATTAAATATGCCTCGTGCCATTAATTGGGATTCCATGGAAAATAATATAAAAATAAATATCTACCGTATTATACAGGAAGCTACAACGAATATTCTCAAGCATTCCAATGCTAGTAAAGCTATAGTTTTAATAGAAAGGTTACATGAGGATTTAAAAATTGAAATTAAAGATGATGGAGAGGGATTTGATACTGAAAAAAGAAATTTTGGAATAGGTCTAAAAAATATAAAAAACCGTAGTCGAAATATAAGAGGAAACTTATCTATTACATCAGGTACAGAGGGAACAACGATATCATTATATATAAAACTTAAAAAGTAGAGCAGTTATGCAGGAGAAAAAAGTGATAAATATTTTACTGGTTGATGACCATCATATGATTTTGGAGGGTTATAAAAATGTATTGTCAAAAATAAAATCTAATGACTTTACTTTAAATATAGAAACTTCAGATAACTGTGATAAAGCTTGGGAGATTGTAAATGAGAAGAGAGTTGATATTATTTTTTTAGATATTAATTTTCCTATAAGCGATAGTAATAAAATACTTTCAGGGGAAGATTTAGGAATTAAGATAAAGAAACAGCTTCCTGAAATTAAAATTATAATCTTAACCGTTCTAGGCGATCCCTTCCGTCTTCATAATATACTTTTAAATATTAATCCTGATGGATTCTTATTAAAAGGAGAAACTACTTCGGAAGAGCTCAATAGATGTTTATCAAAAGTTATAGCCAATCCACCTTATTACGGATCAAAAATTTCAAAAATGCTTCATTCTGAAGTGAAACATAATAACTCTTTAATAGATGAAGTGGATAGAATCATGCTTTATCAACTCTCTTTGGGTACGAAAACGAAAGATCTTACTAAGTTTGTTCACCTTTCTTTAAGAGCAGTTGAAGATAGAAAACGCAAGCTAAAAGAGATATTTGGTGTTAGTGGCGAGGGAAATAAAGC
Source organism: Zunongwangia sp. (assembly GCF_048269745.1). Lineage (NCBI taxonomy): Bacteria > Pseudomonadati > Bacteroidota > Flavobacteriia > Flavobacteriales > Flavobacteriaceae > Zunongwangia > Zunongwangia sp. The sequence goes on from NZ_JBLXIB010000023.1 coordinate 6,621, forward strand.
TTTGTTAGAGAAGGCTAGGGAGAGTGGATATATTTAAAAAAATGAAAAATTGATTTAAAAATTATATTAGATGCACCTGTCTATTCAAATCAAAAACTAACTATACCTTCGAGAAGTCACTATTGTGAAGATTAATAAAGAGCTTAATTTTCATGCTGCTAGGCATACTTTCGAAACAATGGTAACTTTAGCTAATGTAGTTCCGATAGAAACCGTCTTTAAGTTTTAGAGTACAATAAATATTTACAACGCAGATTTATGCAAGAGTATTATAGGACTGGAATTACTACATTAGACTGGACATAGAGTTGAATGAATATTATTGCAAGTCTAACCATCAACCTCATTGAAAACCTGAACGGTAAAATCAGGAAGTACACCAAGAATAAATTATCCTTCCCTACCGATGATGCTGTAATGAAATCTGTATATTTGACTACAAGGGAAGCCATTAAAAAATGGACAATGCCTGTTAGAAAATGGAGGATTATCCTCAATCAGTTCTTGACCATACATGAAGAAAGGGTTCAACTTTAAGTTATAAAATCAACCCCCTTTATTTAAAACTTACACACTTTACGGGAAAGTGTCACCGCATTAAGTGGGATTTAGCAACTACTACCATTATCTTTAATCAATAACAGGTCTATCGTAAGGAATTCCTCTCTCAGTTATAGCTTTCCGGTTTCCAAACTTCCTAAATACTTTACAATTAATTGACTTCAAACTGTTTTCGAATCTTGTAGGTATTCATATCGTTTTTTTTTATATAGAAAAAAATCATGTTCTTAAATGAACCATTAAAATAATCCTGAATTAATTTTCTCATCATTTCAATGCAGTAGGTTTCTTTATCAATCAGAGCATAATACAAATAGCCTTTGTTTTTCTGACGATGACCAACAAACCCTTTATTTTCTAAAATCCTAACAATAATGGAAACTGTATTATAGGCTCCTTTTGGTTCAGCCATTTTCTCAACTATAGATGCAATACTGGCTATTTTCAATTCCCAAAGTAAGTGCATTATTCTTTCTTCTGCCTGAGTTAGTTTTTTAAATCCTTGTGTCACTTAATTTCCTTTTACGATGGTTTACTTCAAATTTCGGATGATCTTATAATCAAATATTTCTAAAGTTTAGATTGGTTGAATGTGTCTATGTTGAAATTATAATTATTGGACTTTTTGTAGTTTTATTTCACCACGTAATATGTGTGGGAATACCACGTTTTTATAAGTTTCTTGAATTGGAATTAATTTTTAAAGCCACCCCTATATAATATCTTACAGCGTTTCGATACAAATGGACAAAATGTAGAACATTGTTGTCGAGCAATCTTGGAATTGGTTTTCTTTCTAACAAGTTATAATTTTAAAACTTAGGAGCTTTTATTTTAGCATTTTATTCTCAACACACCACTTACACTTTGATTTATTAATTAAGTAATATTGAAAGTTCGTTGAGCTAAAAGTTTGAAAGTCTTGAAAGGTATTGACCATTTTATTGGAATTTACTAAATGCGATCCTTCTCATAAGTCTGCAGGCAATCCTTCAAACTCGTAATTAGTTTTTTATTAATCTGAAATACATTCTTACCCTGCATAATTCGAAAAGATCAATAATGAGCCTCTTAATGAATCTCTTAGTGAAAAGGGTTAGTAAGAGATTAAATTTACAAAATCCAATTAAACCTTTCAAAAAGAAGAAAATCGGCTAAATAAATGTGGGTTTACCACGAAGTAAATGTGGGTTTTTACTCATCAAAGGCCTATAAAATATTTTAAGTTTGATTATTGAAAAGTTAGTTTTTCTCGGAATATTATAAAAATATCATAGTATTCTGCGAAAAACTTTTGATGCGCATCAAAATTAGGAGGAAACCGAAAAGCCTTAAATGAGTAGGTAAAACTTATTAATATAATTTATTATGAAAAATTTAAAAGATTTTGAATTCGGCAAAGTAGAAGTGGACTCTGTATTCGGAGGTAAAGTTCAAGAAACATCTTCACAAAATACAGTTACAATTGTATCTGGTGGTATTAGTAAAGATGATGGAGACGATTCAGATTGGGATTAGTAAAATTAATTCTTTAATAAAGCCTCGAGTACTTTATCTCGAGGCTAATTTTTTAAAATAATGATCTTAATTTTAAGTACACCTACTGATTTGGATACAGAAAAAGTCATTGAATGGCTTAACCATTTCGAAGAACCATTTTTTCGTTTAAACGATGAGGATTTAATGATGGGAATAACTGAGTTTTTCTTTTCTCCCCATGATTCTCATAAAACATATTTTTCATACAAAGGTGAAAAGGTTTATTTAAAGGATATTCGAACAGTATGGTTTCGCAAATTTGGGTTTCTTTCTACATATGAAAAGGAATTAGACAGGAATAGTGATTTTTACAAATACATTTATTCTGAATTTAGTTCTGTTAGAAAATTAATCTTAGAATTATTAGCAGACAAAAAATGGCTATATAAGAAGGGAGTTCTCCCTTCGAAACCTTTAGTATTAGAAAAAGCTATAAGTGTTGGCCTTAGAACACCTAACACGGCAATTACATCAAGAAAAGAAAGACTAAAAAATTTCAATGAAAAATTAATCACAAAGCCTATCGGTGAAGGAAAACAGGTTTTAGCAAACTCTCTAAATTTTCCATTTATGACTTTGGCAATTAACTCAGTAAACCATCTTCCCCATAAATTCTCACCATCCTATGTACAAGAACAAATAGCTAAAAGTTATGAAGTTAGAGTATTTTATCTCGAAGGAAAATTATTTTCAATGGCTATTTTTTCGCAAAATGACAAAAAAACTGAAATTGATTTTAGAGTTTTTGATCCAGAACAGCCAATAAGATTTGTACCATATAATCTACCCAAGGATGTAGAGTTGAAGATCATAAAATTCATGAAATCCATTAATTTAAACACCGGCTCTTTGGATTTTATAAAAAATACGGAGGGTGAATACATCTTTTTGGAGGTAAATCCAGCTGGTCAATTCGGAATGACAGCATATCCGTGTAATTATCCATTACATAAGGAAGTTGCATCAACATTAATAAATTTATAATAGATGAAATTTTCAAATAACTTAAAATCAGATCAATTAGATATTTTTCCAATATCAGTTTTTTATGTCGAATCAAAAGACACCCTTATTAGAAACAGTATTTTGAGGTATGCACCGTCATCATACTATAAAACTGAAAAAATGAGATGTATGTACAGTTATAAACCTAGTATTTTAATATAATTATGATATCAGAAAATTCTTATGTCAGATTTTACGAATGCTGTCAACCAAATCTTGGTGCTAATAGAGGTCTAATTCATGATTTTCAAAGAGGGCAATTGTTTTTTACGTCTAAGGAAATAATAGAATTAATAATAGAATCAACTAATAAAAAATGGGGTGAAATTTTAGAGGAATATAAAGAGCAACAAAAGATTTTAAAAAAGCAAATTAATTATCTTTTAAATAATGAACTTATATTTTTCACCAACAATCCTCAAAATTTCGGGCAGATTGATCTTAAGCGAGAAAGGCCCAACCTATTAGAGTTCGTATTTTTATATATAGATACTTTAGATTTAAATAAAAAAGAATTCTTAAAAAATATCTATAAATCTGGAGCAAATAACCTAGTCCTTTTGGCTGAGAAAATAGATTCTAAAATCTTATTGGAAGTCATTGAAATTTTAAGTCACTCGAAGATAAAAGTTATAGAATTAATTTCTAGATATAATAAAAAATCTACTGCAGAGATTAAGGATATCATTGAGGAAAACACTAGAATTAGAAGAGTAATCTTTTACGAAGCTCCTCAAGAAATAGAAAGTACTTCTGAAAAAATACATTTCTGGAAAAACAACTTAAATACAGGCTTCGCAAAAGGAATCGATTCTGTGCAAGATTTTGCAGTGAATTTAGATTCATATTGTGAATCACTTAGTTTCAATTTATTTTATTATAAAAAAATTTTTATTGAAGATAGTGGAGAAATATTTAAATTCTATGGTGACAATTCAAGTTTAGGTAACATTTACGATAAGGATATTAATAACATTATTAAGAATAACCATGACCTAAAAAAGTTTTGGGAAATTAATAAAGATATGATCGATGAATGTAGTCAATGTGAGTTCCGATATGTTTGTCCTGACGACAGGATTCCAATAAAGAGTAAGGAAAACGAAATGTTTTATCATCAAACGAAATGCAAATATAACCCAAAAACAAACCATTGGAATGATATTAAGAACTAAACACATTTTGAAAATTGTTGTAATTTGCTCCCTTATATCTGCTTGTAACTTTTCGAACTCCGAGCAAAATTCTAATTCTTCAAATAGAAAAAATGAGTCCAAGGGCCAAACTGTGGATAGCATAAATAAAAATACGACAGTTTCTAACGATAAGAAACAGAAAAGCTATATGGATATTTTTAATGAAAATAGGGAAAGGGATAACGTCCTTTATGTTAAGAATAAATTTATGGAAGCTAATGTCGAAGATAATGCCCAAAACAGTTGGAATAAATTTCAGTTTTTAAGTACTTTTCTATCTAAAGTTCCTGATTATAAACTTTTCAATGAATTAATTGATAAAAGGGAAACGAAACAAAGAGATTATTTAGGAAAAATAATCAAACCGCTCTTAAAAGAAAATAGGTCGGGATTATACCCTGACTATAATTCAAGTATAAGAACCTTGGATAATTTGTTCCAACGTAATCAAGTGGTGATGATGAATGAGTTACACTGGCATCCAAAACACCGAATCTTCGCTAATAAACTACTAAATACTTTAAAAGCTAATGATTTTAAATATTTGGCTATAGAAGCCGTACAAAGAAGTCAAGCCAATTTTTTGAACGAAAGGTCATTTCCTATTAAAAAAACCGGTTTTTATGTTCAGGAACCTTATTTCGCCTTATTTATAAGAGAAGCTATAGAACAAGGTTTTCAAATTATAGGCTATGATGATTTTAATGTCAAAAATCGCGAAAAGGAACAAGCATTAAATATCAAAAAAGTACTAAAGGAAGATCCAGAAGCAAAAATTTTTGTTTACGCGGGTATAGATCATATTTTAGAAAGTGATTCGACTAAAAAAAGAATGGCTGAGTACTTTTATGAAGAGACCAAAATCAATCCATTAACCCTTGACCAAGTAGAAATTGCCGTTGATCTAGAAGATGACATAGTTCTATTGAAATCTGATCTTTTACCCAAAGATGAAAAAATTAATCCCAATGTCGACTATTTTATAGTTAATAACATAGAGCCTGACCTTTCTGAAATTTATTCCAAAGAAGAGCTTTCAAGTTATAGAGAAAGTTTCGAAGTCTTAGATAATTATAAAGACCAGGAAATTTTTCTTTCTCTTTACTTTTTAGATGAATACGCAAAACACGGAATGGAAAGCATACCTCTTCTAAATCGAATTTTAAAGGTCACCAATAGTGAATTTAAACTCTCTTTACCACCTGGAAATTATCAATTAAAAATATGGGATAAATCAGATCAACAAATAATTTCTGAAAAGATTAAAATTAGAGATTAATAACTAATTTAAGTATATAGAAAACTAGAGACAACTTACTCATATCATTTGGAAAAAATCTGATTGAAAAATCTATTAAACGGTTAAAATTGCGTATTTCATTTCCTCACTATAAGCAGCTGGAATCCAAAGATTGCGGTCCGACTTGTATTAAAATCATTGCTAAGCATTTTGGTAAAAATTTATCAGTTCAAGAACTCAGAAAACTTAGCGAAACGACCAGAATAGGCAGTAGACTAAATGATCTTAGTGAAGCTGCAGAAAAAATTGGCTTTCGCACATTAGCTGTTAAGGTGGCACTAAAGGATATTATAGAAGCACCATTACCATTAATTCTACATTGGAATAATAATCATTTTGTAGTACTTTACAAGGTTAAGAAAGGAAAATTTTATATTTCAGATCCTGCTCACGATCTTATATCATATAATGAACAGGATTTTCTAAGAGGATGGATAGGTAAAAATAGTACACAAGAAACTGCAGAGGGAATTGCTCTTCTTATGGAAACCACTCCAAAATTTTATGATTTAGATTTTGAAAATAAAGAAGAAAAATTAGGTTTTAAATTTCTTTATCAATATGTACGAAAATATAAAAGTTTCCTATGGCAATTAATCATAGGACTATTAGCGGCAAGCATATTGCAACTTATTGTACCTTTCCTAACCCAAAGCGTAGTGGACGTAGGTATAAAGAACCAAAATATTCACTTTGTATACCTTATACTACTTGCCCAGCTTTTTTTATTTTTTGGAAGAACTGCTTTAGAAATTATCCGCAGCTGGATTTTACTTCATTTAAGTACGCGCATTAATATCTCCCTAATCTCAGATTTCTTCATCAAGCTAATGAATCTGCCAATTTCTTTTTTCGATGTAAGAAAAACTGGAGATATTTTACAACGAATCAATGATCACAAGCGTATTGAACGCATTCTTACAACATCTTCTCTTAATGTATTATTTTCAATGTTCAATCTGCTAATTTTTGGATTTGTATTAGCGTATTACAATTGGACTATTTTTGCAATCTTTTTTATAGGAAGTTTAACTTATTTTGGCTGGATACTACTTTTTCTCAAAAAAAGAAAGGATCTCGATTATAAACAATTTTCTCAGATAAGCCAAGAACAAAGTAAAGTGATTGAGCTTATTAACGGTATGCAGGAAATTAAACTTCATAATGCCGAAAAGCAAAAACGATGGGGCTGGGAGTATTTACAAGTAAATTTGTTTAAGATATCCGTAGAAAACCTTGTATTGGAACAGTATCAAGGAGTCGGATCTCGGTTTATAAATGAGCTCAAAAATATTTTAATCACTATTTTATCTGCAATTCTTGTAATTGACGGTGAAATTACCTTGGGAATGATGCTGGCAATATCATATATAGTTGGCCAATTAAATTCTCCCATAGCACAAATGATTGAATTTATAAGAGAGGTTCAGGATTCAATAATTTCTTTAGATCGCCTTGGGGAAATTCATAAAAAAGAAGATGAAGAACCTCAAGGTAAAGAGAAAACTCATCAATTTCCTGAAGATTCACCTCTGAACTTAAAGGATGTTTCTTTTAGATACATAGGTTCTAAAAAACTAGTTTTAGAAAAATTGAATTTAGATGTCCCAGCCAATAAAATAACCGCAATTGTTGGAGTTAGTGGTAGCGGCAAAACTACCTTAATGAAACTGCTATTAAAATTTTATGAACCTAATACTGGAGAAATTAGAATCGGCAATTATAAACTTGAAGATATATCTCAGAAAACCTGGAGGGAAAAATGCGGTGTAGTTATGCAGGAAGGATATATTTTCAATGACACAATTGCCAATAATATAGCTGTAGGAGTTGACACCATTGACAAAAAAAAATTGGAGCATGCAGTGAAGGTCGCTAATATTCAAGAATTTATCGAGACTCTGCCTCTTAACTACAATACGAACATTGGTATGGAGGGGGTAGGACTTAGTACCGGACAAAAGCAACGTTTATTAATAGCTAGGGCAGTTTATAAAAATCCAGATTATTTGTTTTTTGATGAGGCTACTTCAGCTTTAGATGCAAATAATGAAAGTGAAATAATGAATAATTTAAACGAGTTTTTTATAAAGAAAACTGTGGTAGTTATAGCTCATCGTCTAAGCACAGTGAAAAATGCTCACCAAATTGTTGTATTGAACAATGGAAAAATCATAGAAATTGGTAACCATACAGAATTAATAGAATTAAAAGGGCAATATTACAATTTAGTCAAAAACCAGTTGGAGTTAGGGAAATGAAAAAAACAAAAACAATTCTGATGCTTCATTTTTAAGAATCTCAATATATGTAAAATGCCAAAACGTAAATTAGAGAATATAGAATTACGGAGTGAAGAGGTCCAAGAGATCCTTACAAAAGTACCTAACTGGATGATCCGCTGGGGAAGTTTGCTTTTTTTCTCACTTATTGTTATGCTTCTTTTTATTAGTTGGTTTGTAAAGTATCCTGATACTATTATTTCAAATGCTACAGTCACTACAAAGATTCCGCCTCAAAAAATTTTTGCAAGATCTACAGGGAAGTTCGACAGTATTTTTATTAAAAATGGTCAAAAAATTAATCCACATCAGACCTTGGCAGTTATTGAAAATCCTGCTAATTATGGAGATGTCATAAAACTAAAGTCGATCTTGGATACTGTTGGATTAAGAAATGACAAATTTCAATTCCCAATTGATGAAGTACCTCTTCTTTTGTTAGGAGATATTGAATCCGACTATGCAACATTCGAAAACTCGTATATAGAATATAAAATAAACAGAGATTTGAAGCCATTTTCGACTGAAGTTGTGGCTAACAAAGTTTCTCTTCAGGAATTAAATATTCGATTAGCAAATTCTATTGCTCAAAAAGAAATTAATAGCTCTGAGATAGAAATTATTAAAAAAGATTTGAATCGATACAAATTGCTTTTTGAAAAAGGTGTAATATCTGCACAAGAATATGAAAAGAAAAAACTGGAATATTTAAATGCAAAAAGAAGCTATAAAAATCTTTCGGCCTCAATTTCCCAACTAAAAGAATCTATTGCAAGTGTCAAGAACTTATCAAGAGAAACAGATATTAGCAGTGCCAGAAATGACATGACACTCCTAAAAAGAGTTCTACAAAATTTTAATAAGCTTAAAACAAGTATTAGAAATTGGGAATTGGATTATGTTTTATCTTCTAATATAAATGGCAAGGTTTCTTTTTTTACATATTGGAGTGAAAATCAATCTGTTGATGTAGGAGAACTAGTTTTTACAATTATACCATCAAAGAATTCCGATTTTATGGCCAAACTCCTAGCGCCTCCTCAGAATTCGGGTAAAATTGAAATTGGACAAAGAGTGAATATTAGTCTAACAAGTTATCCGGAAACTGAATTTGGATTTTTGGAGGGAAAGGTGAAAAATATCTCTAGTCTCCCTAATAAAGAAGGTATGTATATAATTGATGTTGCCCTTCCAAACAATTTAATCACCAGCTATGGGAAGGAAATAAATTTCAAGCATGAAATGACAGGTAGTGCTGATATCATTACTGAAGATTTAAGATTGATTGAACGTTTATTCTATCAGCTTAAGGATATCTTCAGCCGAGATGGTTAAATGTTAATATTATTTTCTAAGGATTATTATATAATTTATGCTAAATTTAAAATTATACAAAATGATCTTACAAAAATTAACTGGGCTTCAAGTTGAATGACTATGCTTAGATATTCGAGATTGATTAAAGGTATATCCCAACTTGATCTTGTTTTATTATTGGAAACTACTTGTAATCCGGATTCAAAAATAGGGGAATACTTTGATTTCATTGCAGGTACCCAGCACCGAAGGAATCCTTTCGCTTATATATTTATGTCCAGATGAACAGGGATATTTCAAGTATGGAGCTAAAGAGGCTCTCGATATTTATTTAGATCAGGGAGATGAAATATTCGATATGTCATTGGGAAAAAAATGGAGAAGTTTAGGGGTATATATGATGAAAAGTAATTGGAAGAAGCATTATCAGATTTTTTAGAACAAAGAATATTAAAAAATGTTTTAAAATCATGTTTAATTACCAGTTATAACATTCGGAATCGAAAGGCTCATTCTTTTTACTAATGCTGATGCGAATTCTGATATTTTTAATTATAAATTAAAAGATGTAGCTCGGGCTACTTCAGCTGCTCCAACATATTTTGAACCGGCCAAAATTAAATCAATTTATGGAACACCGCATTTTCTAATTGATGGTGGTGTTTTTGCCAATAATCCTGCTTTATGTGCTTATGCCGAAGCAAGAACAATGAAATTCTCAAAAATTTTAAATGATGAGGAGTTACCAGATAATCCTGGAACCAAGGATATGCTTATAGTTTCAATTGGTACCGGTACAGTAAAAGAAGCATATACGTATAAAGAATTTAAAGATGCAGGAGCTATAAAATGGATAAAACCCCTAATAGATATTATGATGAGTGGTAATTCCGAAACTGTGGATTATCAACTTAAACAGATATATGAAACTCTAGCTGTAGCAGATTGCGAGGATTATCACCGTATACAACCTAAAATAAGTTTAGCCAGTTCTGAAATGGATAAGGCGGATATTGATAATTTAAAAGCGTTATATCAAGACGGTTTATCTGCAGTTCGTGATTATAAAGAAGAACTAGATACTATAATCGATAAATTGTTGTAAAGATGAATAGAGGGCTCATAATTACAACATTAATTGTTATTGTTTTATGTGTATCATCTTGTGCGTCAAAAAAGATATATGCAGAACTGGAGGAAAAACAAAAAGAGACTCAAGAAAATCTCAATCAATTAATAGTTAAAAATGAAGAACTAGTTAGTTTGATTTACACTATGGAAATGCAGATTGAAGAATTAACTGAGCCTCCAATAACGGCTTCGAGTATGGCTAGTTGCGGTTGGTTAGCTAGTTTTTTTGCGCTTAAAAATAAATATAGCTAAAAACATCGAATATCAATTAAGTATTTAGCCGCAATTGGCTATACGCATTGTTGGCGTGTCGTTATTTGTTAGTTCCAGAATTTCCACCATTTTTTGTTAATTCCCTCAGGTAAATCCTTTTCAATCCATTTACCATCAGAATTTTTCGTCCATTTTTTATTAATTCCGTCTAAAGTGAATTCAGAACCTTCTCCTTTATCTAACTCTTCAATTAAATTTTCATCAAACCAGAATCCTTCTTTTATATCTTCGAAGTAAACATTTATAGCAAAATCTTTATCACTTTGACCAATAACTTCTACACCTGTAAGCGTAGGTGTTGTATGTCCATAAATTTCTCCAATTTTTCTCGCAAATCCCGTCATTTCAGTTGCAGGAGTTTTTTTTATTTTTACTTTATTCCCAAATGAATTGAACATTGTTTTAATTTTTACTTCTTACTTATTTTCACATCTTATGTATAACGTAATTATATTTTTAAATATTAAGATTGTTGAATTTCTTATTTCAACAATTCTCGAATACGTCAGGTTCCATTAATTATTTTTTAAGTTTGAAGCAAATTACGTCTTCGTTATTTAGTTGTTTTATTAATTCTTAATGCACGCCAACTTCTGGATATGAAGATATGGATAGTTATGCTTTTAGCTATTTCTATACTTTAAACTCTTCTGAGGAGGTATATTTTTCCGATGCTTTTGAATTGAATACTCCATTGCTTGAAACTAGTCAAAGAATTGAATCTGAAATTCAAAAGATGGGGTATGATATAGGGGATTACAAATTTTTTTACACGGGTAACGGTTATGGTATAGTGACAAACCCTATTCCAGTAACACCTGAAGGAAAGAGAGGAGATACTGCTCCGGATTGTAATTGGTTTAATTTCTTTTATTGTAGTGGGAAGTCTTATTATAGAATGTACGTATTTCTAGTTGTTGATAGGCTCACAAAAAAAGATAAAGTAGTAACATTAGAAGAGATCAGAAAATATTATGATAAGAATATCAATTTAGATATTAATTGGCAGAGTCTGGATTCTCTTACATCATTATTCTATGGAGAGAACAATATGTTTAATAAAAAATACTCATTTTCAGTTAGAATTTATGATTTTTTATCTGAGGATTTCGGAAATGGGAGCAAAGTTTTAAAACAGTTAAAATTCGAACCTTTTAAAGAGTCAGGATATGAGTCATTTAAAAACTAATCTACCTTTTTTTAGGTATCAAAGAAAATTGGTGTTACTATGGTTGATATGGGGAAGTATTATATTCATATTTACATTTCAAAAATCATTTTTTGGATATTTTAAGCAATGCACAGGACCTATTTGGACATTTATTGGAGTATATGTAGGGGGGATTTATTCTTTGATAACATGTAGTTCTTTTTTTAAACATAAATTAAGTAATTACTTGTTGGAAGATATTATTTATTTTCGCTTAGCTTATATTAGTAGTATAATCTATCTTCTTGGGGTGAGTATAGTAATTTTTATCATTCCATTGTATATTTTACAAGATGGAGGGAATCTTAAAGACTTCCGAAATGCACTGGTTAAGGCAGATACAATATTTAAGGTTTTACTACCGATTCAAATTGGTTTATTAACCTATTTCTTTTTTAAAAAAGAAAAAGTTGAATAACTTTAATCATTGAGTTTTTTAGAACGGTTATTATATAATTTACTTAGACCATATCAATTCTTAGAATTCTTCTTTTTCAAATCGGTTTCATTTGAAATTTTCTTTGCTTCAAGTTTTGCTCTTAAATTATGCATGTCTTCACTAATCTTACGATCTACAATTTTAGCATAATGTTGGGTCGTTCTCAAATCTTTATGGCCTAGCATTTTACTCACGGATTCTATAGGAACTCCCAAAGTAATGGTTGTGGCAAAAGTATGCCTTGCGACATGTGTTGTAAGTGGTTTTTTAATAGCACACATCAATGCAATTTCTTTCAAAAATGCATTCGATTTTTGGTTGCTTAAGACAGGTAGGATAAAATCACTATTCTTAACTTCCGGATAATTTTTGTAGAGATCCAAAATTTCTTCAGCTATTGGAAGAATAGGAATACTGCTCAGCGTTTTAGTCTTAGTCCTTTTTGTTCTAATTCACTTTTCGCTATTAATACCTTTGGTAATTTCTGATTTACTGAGCTTTTTAACATCGGAATAGGCCAGACCAGTAAAACAGCTGAAAACAAACATATCCCTAACTAGTTTTAGGCGATCCAGATGTAGCTCTTTATCAATAAGCTTTTGGAGTTGCTACCTTTACTTGGACATAAAATTTAAGACCGTTTGTTATAAAAGAAATATCTTAGAAACATGAAAAAACGATATTACAGTCCTGAATTAAAGGAGCAAGCAGTTTGTTTAAGTTACCAGCGCGAGAATATAAAAGAATTAGAGATGAACTAGGCATAGAAGTCCAAAGGATCTACAAATGGCGCAAGGCAGCTAAAACAGCTACATTGCCTAAGCCTGAAAAAATACCCGATGATACTTTAGAGCTTAAAAGACTTCGCAAAGCTCTTAAAAAAAAGGAACTTGAACTTGAAATATTAAAAAAGGCCGTGCACATCTTCTCCAAGAGCGATGGGAAATCTATGGATTTATAGCTAGCTATAAACATTTATATCCGATAGAGAGGATGTGCAGGGTTTTTAAAATAAGTAGGAGTAGTTTTTATAGGTGGTACACAGCTAGCCCTTCAAAACGAGCAATGGAACATAGCCTGTTTACAGATTTAATAAAAAAGGAATTTGACCTGAGTAAACAGCGTTATGGCTCTACACGAATAGCAGAAAAACTTAAACGTGAAGGTTACTGTATATCCAGATGTAGAGTGGCTAAAATTATGAGAGCGAACCATTGGGTAAGAAACACAAACGGAAGTTTAAGGCTACCACAGATTCCAATCACAGTTATCCTGTTTGTAGAAATTTATTGAACAGAAACTTTAATCCCTATAGGTTAAATAAAGTTTGGGTTAGCGATATCACTTATATCCAAACCAATCAAGGTTGGCTGTACCTAACCACTATTATCGATTTGTTTGACAGACAGGTAATAGGGAGGTCCTTAAGTACAAGTTATTATACCTGCATGGAAAATAGCTATAATAAAGCGCAAGATAAACATGGATTTACTATTTCACTGGGATCGAGCGATACAATATGCTTCAAAAACATTTAGAACATTTATTAAATCTAACCCTTTGGTAACTCAATCTATGAGTAGAAAGGGAAATTTTTGGGATAATTCCGTAGCTGAGTCTTTCTTTAAAACCTTAAAAGTAGAACTTATTTATGATGATGATTTTAAAACTATAGAGCATGCTAAAACTGCTATTTTTGAGTACATCAAAATTTGGTACAATAGGAAACGCTTACACTCTTTTTTAGGATATAAAACACCTTATGAAGTAGAACTAGAATTTTATCAATTTAATAATGTAGCATAGGTCGTAAAAAAAACTGTCCGACTTTTTCTTGCAAGTCCAATTTTGAGCACTTAGTTTACTATGTTCACTTTGACCGGCTCATCCAGATTTGTAATTGATGCCTGGAAAAACAGTAAAACGGAAGTAGAATTAGCCGAAATTTGGAATGAAATTATCAATATGGTTAAATCAGATAATTTTGTAATGCCAGTTAAAGCGGAGTTCAAACTAAGCGAATTTAAAAATGCAATATCTGCAGCAAAGGATAAAGAGCCGGGAAAAGTATTATTTAGTATTAATGAATAAATTCTAGTCAGTTAAGAGTTTATAATAATTTCGACGTTAAAAGTTAATTACACTATCTAGGGCATCATCAGCATCTTTATGGATAAAGTTTGCCTGATAATTTATCGTAGTGGTAACCGAAGAATGGCGATAAAGTTTCTGAAGCATCTGAATTGGAATTTTATCG
>NZ_JBLXIB010000024.1:0-17902 GCF_048269745.1 Zunongwangia sp.
GGTAATCGTATTAGAAAAGGAGTATGCGGCCCACCAACCACATCTACTAACTTAGCATAATTTTATTTACCGGATTCCCTTCTTGTAAACTTGATCTAAACTTGCTGTAATTTCTTGTAATTCTGTGGGTAGAGATTTCGGATGTTCTTATGGTTGATGGACATAATATTCTCTAGGGTATATTTAAGCCACTCAAATGGATTCACCTCGTGCTTTTTGCAGATGGCAAAGAAGGAATAGATTCCTGCGGCTCTTTCTGCTGCTGAATGAGAACCTGCAAACAGGTAATTTTTTCTGCCCAGTGCCAATGGCCTGATGGCATTTTCCACTAAATTATTATCGATCTCCAGAATACCATCAAAAAGATAGGCGCTAAGTTGGTCCCAACGATCCATAGAATACTTGAAGGCCTTTCCGATAGGACTTTTGGGAAGGATTAGCCGATGCTTCATCTGATCGAACATCCATTTGCCAAATTCATTGATGACAGGCAGTGCTTTTTCCAATCGCAGGGACTTACGCTGCTCCGGGCTTAAGTTTTGCTCTCGTGCCTGGGCTTCTACCGCGTATAGTTTCTGGATAAAGCCCAATGCTTTTTCAGCGCGCTCCCTATCATTATCTTTTGCCTTGTCAAATTCCCTTCTGGCGTGGGCCCAGCAGTTCAGGTGGGTAACCCCTTCACGCTTGCCGATTTTATCATAAGCGGCATAGCCATCACTTTGAAGGTAGCCTTTAAACCCGGCCAATACATGATCGGCAGCCTCACGGCTACGCCCGGGCCTGTAATCAAAGAGTACGCTGCCATCCATGGGACAATGATGTACCCAATAATACCCTTGATGTGTTTTTCCTTTTTTAGCGGGATCCATTACCCTTATGGGGGTTTCGTCACTTTGCAGATATCCTTTGGAGCGAATATCCTCCAGTAGGTGTTGGTAAAGGATATCGATGATTTTAAGGCTTTGCCTGGTCCAGCCTTCCAGTGTGGAGGAGGCTATGGGGATATCCGCCCTTTTAAAGCGTTGCAGCTGTCGGTAGAGCGGGAGATGGTCCTGGTACTTATCGACCAAGATCGAAGCTAGGAGTCCGGCCCCCGGGATTCCCTTTTCGATCACCCGCTCGGGAAGTTCCCCGATGATTACTCCTTCTTTATTGGTTGGAGCATACTTATAGCGGATGTAGCGTTTAATATAGTATCTGGCAGGCTCGTATTCCAGCTCGTCGGTCACTTCCTTGCCAATACAAACCATATCGGTAATATCTTCTTCAGGATAGATCTCGATCTCTTTGACCTCAAGATGCTCCGGAAGGGCCATTCTTCCTTTGTGGTTGGAAGTTTTTTTGCGACGCTGGCCACTGAGCTTTTCTTTTAACCCGGATTCTTGTGCCGCTGCCTTTTGGGGCTCCATTTCAAAGGGAAGGCCCAACTGGTTCTTATCCCCTTCGAAACGTTCCCTTTTTTGGCCAAAGGCCAGACGTTTGTAGTACTCCACCTGGAATTTCAGGTCAGCAATCTCATGCTGTGCTTTTTTAACTTCTTGCTCCCTTTTGGAAACACTTTTTTCAGCTTTTCCCCTCTTTTTCGTCTCCTTCTTCAGGAGGACCAAAAGCTGATCTTTAGTAAGGTTTTCTAAGGGTTCTTGCATGGGTTAAAGATACAAAAACAGACCTGTTAAACCTACCGTGAACCCCTGTTTTTACTAATAAAACACGATTATTTTCTAGTGGGAGTAGCGCAGTTTCTGAACACTTTTTTCAACCGTAATACCCTCTATCATCAGTACCAATTGCGGCCAGGTAAAACTGGTCTGATCTTCTTTAATTACAGGCGGAGTAAAGCTTCCGCGCTCCAGACGTTTGTAGTATAAAACAAAGCCGCCCCGCTCCCAGTGAAGCAGCTTGAGATGGGTGCGGTTACGGTTAAGAAAAACGAACACATCACCGCTGGTAGGCTTCCGGTTGAGCTCATTTCTCACCAGCCCGCTCAAGCCATTAAATGATTTTCGCATATCACAAGACTTACGATAAAAGTGATAATTATGGGAGGAACCTAAGGAGAACATTAATACAACTTAACTAACCGGGCAATAAGTCCCAGGTCCGCAGCATTCATTTGGAGTTTGACCCCGTTGGGATAAATAAGTTCCAGCTCACCCGATGACGACTTTAATCCCTTGGTAACTTCTACAAATCCCCCGGGCCGATCTTCATCTTTCTTTTTGCGGATCCAGTAACAAAAGGTGGAAGGACTGATTCCTTTTTCTTTGCTAAAAGCTTTTGCCGAAAGACCGCTATTACGATAGTCATTAACTAAAGTGTACATTTCTCCCTGTTTGCTCATAATAAATATTATTTTAGAGCAAAGCTATCGGTAGAAAGTTAACTAATCAAGATGCAGTTGGTGGGGTGGATACGGCAGAATCGACTTTCGTTAACCATTATACCTAACGGTCCAGTATAACCGTCAGTTACGGGTTAAAGTAAGCAAATTTTTCGGTTTAGAACTGGCGTTAGCAATTCCGAGTGGATTCGCTTGAGCCTGTCCTGAGCCCAGTCGAAGGGTAGTCGAATCCGCCGTAATTGCGGTTATACATTGTTACCTGCTGGCTTTTTTCAATATTCAGATTGGATATTTCCATTAATCATCCAGTATTGATAAACTTCTCTATTTCTATTTTTTAATAATTCTCTACTTAAATCGTTACATTTCTTACTCCAATAAAGTCCTTCGTAAATTCCAACAACTAATAAATTATCAATTTCTTTATCATTCTTATTTCCTAAGTAGTTAAAGAAGGAAAATGAGTCAAAAATCAGTTTATTTGGTTTTTCCAATTCCGTAATCTGCTCAGATAGTCTCAAACTCAAATCTCCAAAAACAGAATAAAGTAAGTCGTCAGAAGTATGGTCACTTATTTTATCAAAATCAGGCACTTTTTTATATAATTCTTCAACTAAAGGATGCATATAGGATTCTAATTCGTTTGATTCTGTATTTAATTTGATTTCATTTCCATAGCTTGTGTTATTTTCGAAAGTCAGACTTGAAGTATCAGAATTCCCAAATTCAATTGCTTCTACAAGAGAATTCACGATTTCGGTTTTCGTTAAATCACAACTGCTAAAATCCGTTGATTTTAGATTGCACTCCGAAAACCTTGCATTTCGAAAGTTTGAATTCGAAAAATCTACTCCAAAATAACAGTTTTCAAACATCGCATCTTGAAAATTTGATTCAACAAATGATTCTCCATTATCAAAATCCACATTTCGATAAAATCTTTGTCCCTTTTGATAATGGTCTAATATTTCTTTTTTTGTTTTCAATCGTTTTTCAGCTTGCAGGTAACGGTCTCGTATAAGAATAGTGCGGTTTTGAGTGCGAGGATTTTCCTTCGGAAAATCAGATGCAAGTAAACAAGCACTAACTTTTGATTTAGGAATAAACTTACGCATTATTTTTATACAATGTTGTAAAACGTTTTTATTTCAATTGCCACCATTTTTTCCGTTTAATCAACTTGTCAATCGAAAATGATTTAGTTATTCCGTTTGTCTTTTCATATTCCAATTGTTGATTTATTGGCTCAATAATATGTTGCCAACCTGCTGAAAAACTTGCTCTTATTTCACTTCCATTCGGTGTGTAATTCCTTTCGATTGGAATTTTTCCAATATTTTCAAACAATTCGGCAAAGTTTTTTTTATACATTTTTGGTAAATACCAAGTTACTTTTGACTCTTCTTTCCAATTCCCAAAACTTGCAACTAAAACATTACATTTTTTAAAATCAGAAACTGTTGGTTTATTTGTCTGATTTATTCTTGTAGTAACAATTAGATTGTAACCAAAACCTGTTTCAAAGTCAGATTCTAAAACAATTCCCCCACCATAATTTCCATTTTCCAATTTGAATGTTAAACAACTTCCTTTTTCAAATATTGGTACTTTCTTAGAAATCCGCTTTCTGGCTTTTGGTTTTGCTTTCTCCGATTCTAATTTTATCAAAAATTTATCAAGAACAACTTTTCTTTTCTTTATGTCAGATTCGCTTGCATCAAGTTCTTTCCAAACTTTTAAGTCAGATTCGCTTTCGATTATTTCACGAACTTTTTCCAAAATGTCATTTGACAAACTTTTAGTTTCCCAAAGAGCCAAAGCCAAAGTAAACCAAAAGTCATTCGTTCCGTTTGGATTGTCAGAAATCAGCCTTTTTTTGATTTCAGTCGGTTCTTTTCCGTCATTATATAAATCAAAAAAGTCAGCATAAATATCTGCTGAAGTATCATTACTTTTTATGGCTGTTCCCCAAGTTCCCAATTCAGTTTGTGGTTTTGTTCAAATGTTTTACAACGGTCTCGGCTATGAGTAGTTGCTTGGTTTAGCGGTTAACTAATCAAGAATACACCAAATTGAAAATCCAAGAGGATTTTCAGAAGTAATCGAGAACAAGCAATTACTTATAGCCATTGTTGTGCATAGTTTTTTATAGGTCAGATAATTTTGTGTTTTTGTCTATTAATAGCCATTCAGTCCATTGCCAATATGGAAAATGAGGATTTAAATCAAGCCCATTTTCTAAAATCATCTTCTTTCTTAACCCACTGAACGAATAAGTTTCTCCTGTATCATCCAATTTTAAACATTTACTTCCTTTTCTGTAAATAGTCGCAATTTTTTCAATTCCTTTTTTCTCGCTTAAAGGTATATATTTTACTTTTTGACCAACTTTTATTTTTTCTTCTTGAAACAATTTTGTTATGTATCTACCTTTTCTTTTTTTGCCCGTGTCTTTCGGTGAATTCGATTCGGTTACCAGAAAATTTCTCGCAATAAATTCATTTTCATTATCTTGAAAATAATCAAAAGTTAAAACATTAATTTGAAGTCCATTTCCAGCAAGATATTTACATATTCTTTCTGTGATTAAGTCAATGGAAGAGCCAACAATATAGATTTTTTGGTTTTCATTAATTTCAATGTCTTCTTCGTAGTCATCGAACTTTTCAGACATTAATTCTGAAACGCTTTTTTCAATTCCGTTTTTTGTCAGGATGTCATTTATTCCATCTTCATCAAGAGTATTAATCCAAGATGCATAATCTAAAGCTTGAGCTGTCACCTCTCTTGTCGTTAAGCCACGTTTAAGCTCTAAGACAATCAAGTCTCCATTCTCGTCAATCGCCAATAAGTCAATTTCCATTCCGTGATCGGTTTTAATTTTAGAACCAATAAGAATAGCATCTGGTAGAACGATTGAAATGTCTTCCTCTATCCATTTGTGTATTCGATCTTCGTAATCAAGATTATTTGAGTTGATTTCAATCAATTTATTATTCTCGACTTTCCAAAGTTTTGTTTTATCCATTCAGTTTTTTAAAATTATGCACAACGGTTTAGGCTATGAGTAGTTGCGTGGTTTAGCACTTAACTTTGCAAATACACACCAAACTGAAAATCCTCGAGGATTTTCAGAAGTAGGCGAGAACAAGCAATTACTTATAGCCATTGTTGTGCGTTCGTGCTTTTTCTTATTTATTCTCGTTAATTAAATATCCTATTTTTTCAGAAAATTTCGTTGATCCTCTTTTATTCATATGAGAGGAATTATAAAAGTATTTTCTGTTGTAACATAAAGAATCGTTTGAGAAATTTAAATATTGGATATTTTCATTTATTGCGATATTTGTTAAAACAGTATCTATGTGTTTTTTATAGGGTGCTTGATAGGTATGGGATTCATAGTATGAAGGAGACCAAACAAAATATATTTTAATATTATTTTTTTTGCAATCTTGAATTATTTGTTTTAGCACAGATAAACCTTGATTGTAAATTTTTAAATCATATTCAGTTCTTGATTTATCTTTTTGAAGTATTTTCTTAAAATTCAGATAGTCTTTTTCAATCCAATCTATATCGTGTTCAACATATCCGTTTATTACGTTTGAACAAATAGAACGATTTTTTAAAGATTTTATTTGTTTAAAAATACTCATTTCATAGCCTCTATATTTATAGAGGGGAATATATTGTTCGAAATAGAAGTCAGCATCATTTTTTTTTGCAAACGATTGGTATTCTTTTGAGTAAAAGAATGGTAAGTATTGAAATTTATCAAAGAGTGTTTTTGAATTTTGAAGACTTGATGCATCTAAATCTATAATTAAAATTTTAGGTTTTTTATTTCGGTTAAAATAAGATTCCCATCTAATTTTAAGTACAGAATAAGGAGTTCCGCTAAGTCCTAAATTATAGGTTTTTAATCCAGTTATTTTATTAATAATTTCCGTATTGTAATGTGTTTGTGCTCTTGATGTTCCTATAATTGCTATGTCTGTGTCTAGTTTTCCTTTAAATATTTTATACCAAGTATTATTATTACAACTGTTTTCTTTTGATAAGTAATAATCAAGCATAAAATGCAATCCAAATAATAGCACATATATTATTAAGAATGTTTTTATAAGTTTTAATGCGAACTTTCTCATAATTAAAATTGAAAATATACGAAGTTAGACGCTTGATTTTTAATAGAAAATATAATACTAGCTATAGTAAATAGATAAATTATGTATTTAAAGATTATTGTACTCTTAGTAGTATTATGATTTGTGAAAACAATTTCTTCATTTCTATAATACCAGTCAACAATTATGAAAAAAGTCAGATAAATAATTAATGGTCTAATATCTAGTTCATAGGTTTTAGCTGTTTGTATTCTAAAGAAATTATTTTGATTAAATATACCTTTTATATACTCAAAAGCATCATTTACGGTTTTTGACCTAAAAAATATCCAAGCAAATGCAGTAAGAATAAAAGTATATAGCATACTATTAAATTCTTTAAAACTTGGAATAAATTTATTTTTTGTTGTTGTATAAAGATGTTTCCTGTTTTTTTTCATTAAAAATATGGGTAAAAAATAAAAAGCATTTAAAATTCCCCAAATTATATATGTCCAATTTGCTCCATGCCAAAACCCACTTACTATAAAAATTATAAAAATATTACGAACTGTTAATATGTTAGATGTTTTAGAACCTCCTAAAGGAATATAAACATAATCTCTAAACCAAGTTGATAAAGAAATATGCCATCTTCTCCAGAATTCAGCTATATTTCTTGAAAAGTAAGGAGTTCTGAAATTTGTCATTAAATTTATTCCAAATAACTTTGCTGTTCCAATTGCTATATCTGAATAACCAGAAAAATCACAATAGATTTGGAATGAAAATAAAATTGCACCAACAATTAAAGTTCCTCCAGAATAGTTCAAATAATTTTGAAATATATCATCTACAAATATCGAGCAAGTATCTGCAATTACTACTTTTTTAAATAATCCCCAAAGTATTAGTCGCATTCCATCAATAGCTTTTGAGTAGTCAAAATATCTTTTTTTATAAAATTGAGGAAGTAAATTAGTTGCTCGTTCAATTGGTCCTGCGACTAATTGAGGAAAGAAACTTACAAAAGCAGAAAAAGCAATAAAGTCTTTAGTTGATTGAAGTTTTCGCTTATAAACATCTATAGTGTAGCTTAACGTTTGAAAAGTGTAAAAACTAATTCCAACAGGTAATATAATGTTTAGGGAATTTGCATTTATTTCAGTTCCAAAAAAGGAAAAGGCTGTAATAAAGTTATCAAGAAAAAAATTGTAATATTTAAAGAAACCAAGAAATCCAAGATTAACAAGAATGCTTGTCCAAAGTAGTATTTTTCTTTTGGTTTGATTCTCTTGTTTTGAAAGTTTAATTCCAATAAAATAATCTACGATTGTACTAAAAAGAATTAATGATAAAAACCTCCAATCCCACCAACCATAAAAAATGTAACTTGATATTACAATTAATAAGTTTTGTAATTTTAATTTTTTATTAGTAATGAACCAATATAGAATAAAGATAATGGGCAAAAATATTGCAAAGTCGATAGAGTTAAATAGCATTTTTTATTCTAAATGTTCAATGTTTTCGGTTTTTTTCCGCATGACGCACAACGGATTTGTATAACCGTCAGTTACGGATTTAAAGATAGTAATTTTCGGTTTAGCACAGGCTCTAGAAATTCCGAGTGGATTCGTACGTAGTCGAATCCGCCGTAATTGCGGTTATACATTGTTGGCACCAGTTTTTATTCACATAATTGTTTTAGTTTTTCAAAATCTTCATCAGCCTCAAAATGTTTATTTTTTTCAAGGTCTAATTTAAGTGCCTTCTTAAAATCTTTACAGGCATCTTTCTCCTCGCCAAGTTCTAAATAAGTCCCTGCACGGTTGAAAAGTCCAATATCATAGTTCTTTTTGAGCTTAAGAGCTTCATTTATTTTTTCAAGTGCTTCTTTAGGTTTTTCAATTTCTCTGTAAAGACTTGCCCAATTATTATAAAGAATATGAAGGTTTGGTTGATTTGGAAATTCAGTTACTATCTTTTGATAATCAGCTAAGGCTTCATCAAATAATTCTAATTTCTTTTTTATGTTAATAAGATTTGCCAATGATTTAAAATCCTTTGGTTTGAGTTCTAATTGAGACTCTAAATCTGTTTTTGCATCCTCATACTTCTCCAACCTAATATTGGCATAAGCTCTGTCAAAGTATATATCTGAGAATGATGGTTTTTTCTCAATAATCTTGGAATAGTCAGAAACTGCCATTTCAAAGTTATTATTATCCATATAAGTGTTAGCTCTTGCATAAATGACACTTAAATTGTCAGGGTTTAATTCTAAAGATTTGGAATAGTCAGATATAGCTAATTCATATTGTTTTCTCATTCGATACACATTTCCTCGATTTGAATATGGTCCTGGCGCATCTGGATAAAGTTTTATTGCCTCTTCAAAAATTGAGAATGCTTTATCTATTTTTCCTTTTTTCGCAAGTTCAATCCCTTTAGAATTCAGTTCCAGCGCAGTTTGAGAAATTAAATTTTGAGTCGTTATTAATAGGATTGCTATTGCTAAAATTTTGTTCATTTCGTTTTTTTAAATTGGAGCCAACGTTTTTGTATAACAATCAGTTGCGGATTGTTTGGAAACTAAGATAGCTAAAATTCCCGACTTTTATGCTTGTGCGGTTGTGTCCGCAGGACACAAAGCCGCAATTGTTGTTATACGGTGTTAGCCACTGGCTTTTTTCGTTACTTTATTTACTTTCACATAAAACCAAGGCGAAGATTCAAAGCCGTTTTTCTCGTCATTCATATATTCCACCATTTCAGTCCAATTATCATTTTCGTTAATCAGTCCGAATTCGTTAATTTCAATTCCGAACTTTTCGATTAAGTCACTTGCTAAATCGTGACAATGAAAACTATGAAATTCACCACTATTCTCAATTCCGATTAAGTCGTAGCCTAAAGTCAGTTCATCGTTTTTTTCTGTTATTCCTTTTTTTAAATTTTCAGAAAGTCCGATTTCGCCAAAACTTGTCTTTTCAGGATTGAATAAATTTAGTAATTCGGTTCTTTCTGATTCGGGAAAGTTAATACTCAATATTTCACTTTCTGCTTTTGCAAAAAATGTATTTTTATATTCGACCAAGGTTTCCAAATCGGCAAATGTGCAAATCCATCCGATTTTGTTTTCCTCCATTTTTTTGTCCGTCCAATTCTGAATTTTTTTAATCATTTTTTCATTAAGATTAAAATCCGTTTTGGTTTCTGCACTAATATTTTTTCCGTTTTCAGCCCACGAAATTGACCAAGCGTCAAAAAAGGAATCATTGATACAAGTGGTACAAGTATGCAATTTTTTTCCTTCGTAAGTTCCGAAATTGGAATCACAAAGTTTAATTAAATAATATGCTCCAATGTAGTATCTCAATTATTTTTTCAGCTTGTGGCTAACGGTTTGTATATGGAAAGTTGCGTGTTTGTGTGCGAGGATTTTCCGAAGGAAAATCAGAAGCTAGCAAACGAGCAACTAACTTTGGTTTAGCTAAAACTAGCAATTTTTTATATACGGTGTTAGCACACGGTTTTTCTTTTCAGTTTATAAATCCTTTTTTTACTGCCCATTCAAACATTTCAATACAGAGCCAAATAAAACCTAATAATGCACTTAAAACTCCGATGGTTTTCATAATTAGCGTTCCGCTTTTTTTACTAAATAAACGTTTAATGAAATTCGGAATAATTTCGTTGAATAATTTCTTAATTGCTCTAAAGAAAACTATAATTCCATAAATCAAACGCATTAAGTAAGTCCGTTTTACAATTCGGTCTTCATATTCAAAAGTGTCAGCCATTAAATATGCAGAATCCGTAAGTTTTACTTTTGCGTAATTCTTTTTTTCTTTCACTAATTTCACATAGCCAAATCTAATCGACCATTGTTTTTTAATAAAGTCAGAAATGTCTGGTGGAAATCCATTTAGCCTTAAAGTCAGTTTAGTGATTTTTACGACTTCTTTTTTAGTTGTCAAAAGATAGTTCAGAAGAAAATTCGAGTAAATATCTTCTATTTTGCTTTCTAACTCGACTTTCTTTTTTATGCTATCAAAATTTAACAATTCTATTTAGGTTTTTTTTTGAGTTCGGTTTTCAACTGTGTGCTAACGGTCTCGGATATGAGTAGTTGCGTGCTTTAGCACTTAACTTTGCAAGTACACATCAAACTGAAAATCCGCGAGGATTTTCAGAAGTAGGCGAGAACAAGCAATTACTTATAGCCATTGTTGTGTGTAGTTATTAATTGTCAAAATAGTTTTCTATTTTAAACTCAAATTCGGTTTGTTTTTCAGGTCTTATAGTAATATTTCCATAAGTTCCTGTTACTTCAGCTTCTGATTTCCAATTGCCTCTTGTGAATTTAAATTGAGCAGGACTTTTCAATTTAAGAGTTATTTGTCTCTCAAAATCAGAGACTTTTTCCATTTTGATTTTTTCAGGATTCCACTTTCCTAAATTATCTTGATTACCAGTAATGTATAATGTATCTTCTTTTTTAGGCACTTTTACTTTTATTGTGACTTTATACTCTTCTTTACTTAATTCTTTCTCTTGTAAATCAAATATTTCTTTGAAATAAAAGTCGAGTCCTTTGTTTAAACTTGGCGGAAACGTACTCCAATGATTACACTCTGGAAATTCATTTATTTTGACTTTGAGGTTATTGTTTTTTAGTTCTTGTCTGTAGAAAGAATATACTTTCTCTCTTGCTGGTTTCCACTCTTTCCAATAGTCAATTCCCTCGTTAGCATTACTTAAATATAAATAGGTTGGTTTTTCTATTTTGGAATAATCAAAACTCACAAGTTCGTTTGCCAATTTATCTTTGTCATATGCGAGATTTGGCGAAATGGTTATGTATGAATTAAACAAATTAGGATTTTTAATAAATGAGCTTAAAACAAATGAAGCACTTAACGAATGTCCAACTGTTATCCTGTTATTTAAAGTTCTGTAGTTTGAATCTATAAATGGTATTACTTCATCACTAACAAACGCAAAGAAATTGTCAGCATTACCAGAATATTTTCCATATCTGTCTTTTGATTCTTTTGTTTCTAAAACAGGTAACAAATCATTATTCCTTGCGTAGTCAAGTTTTTCATTGTATGGTGAAGTTATCCCAACAACAATGTATGATTTTGTATTATCAGTCAAAAACGAAATCATTGAACTCGTATAATCAAAGAACTCCCTGCTTTGGCTGTCAAATACATAAATAACGTTAAAAGATTCATTTTCTCTCCAATCGTAATCGATAGGTGTGTAAATTAAGATTTCTCTTTCTTGGCCTAAATTTTTTGATTCGATTTTGACATTTTCAACTCTTGCTATATTTTGTCCAAATATCGAACTTGAATAAAACGTTATTAGAGTAATTAGAATAATGTTTTTTATCATATTTTATCGATTTCGTTTAATTACACACAACGGTCTTGTATAACAATCAGTTGCGGGTTGTTAGAAACTAAGATAGCTAAAATTCCCGACTTTAATGCTTGCGCGGCTGTGTTCGCAGGACACAAAGCCGCAATTGTTGTTATACGTTGTTAGGCAACGTTTTTTATTCCGTGGCGTTTCTTTTTATCAAGTCAATAGCAAAGTTCATTTGAGTGTCTTTGTTATTGATAAAGTCTTCAAATGTTTGCTCTACTATAAAATCTGGTATAACGCCTCTACCGAAAGGCTGTGTGTCTTTTTTCTTCACATCTTGTGTTAAGTTTACAATTGAAAAGTCGGTTGTAAAATTAGATTTTGGCAATTTATATTCTACAGGAAAAGAACCGTTATGACCATAATAGCCACCGCTTGTTTCTTCGCCAATAACAATAGCATTCGTGTTTGAAGCCACCATTGAAGCAAAAAGAGAAGCGGCTGAAGCAACAAATGGACTTATTAGTAGATATACCTGACCTTTAAACCTGTTCCTTTTTGGTTGATATGTTTCTATATGTCTATAATATCGCCTATTGTTTTTTACAATTGGCAATTCTTTTTTCATCATTTTTTTAAGTTTTCCTTTTGCGAAAGGTTTTAAATAAAAAGGGATGTTTATTTGAAAGTATTTCCAATAAGGTATGGACTCTGTAAACCCTATCCAAGCTGTTCGGATTTCTTTTTGTGGTGAGTTTGCCAAATAGGATAACGTAACCATATCATTGGGTTTGTCTCCTCCGCCATTGTTCCTGATATCTACAATCAGGTTTTCAAACTTATTGTGGTTTAAATCAAAAAAAACCGAATCCAAAAAATGTTTGTATTTTAAGTGACTTTTCTCGCTACCACTACCAAGACTGAAACTGTTTATTGTTAAAATAGCAGTTTTTGAATCTATTTTTTTTAGCGAATAGTAGTCGCTTTTTTCAACATCATCATATAACTTATTATCTAATTTTCGGGAATGCCTGTTTGCAAAGTTTTCGTAATATTTTTTGTAGCTGACACTACTTAAAGTAATACTTTGGTTTTGTTTAAGTTTGGGGTTTTTGTACACAACCTTAAATTCATCTTCTAAACCAAAATTGTAACGATAGTATTTACTGAAATGTTTATCGATTCCAATTTTTTTGCCAGTTGTGTTAAATCCATCGGTTGTGTAATATTTGCCAAGCTCCCTTAACAATTGTTCTTTGTTATGGCTGTTTACAGAAATAATTTCTGAACCTAATGGAATATCCTTGTTTTCAATATTTATAAAGAATTTTCCTTCAATAATTTTTAACGAAAGCGGAAAATATCCTTTTGGTTCATTTTTTACAGATTTCCAAAGTTTGTCGGACCAGTATGTGCCATTGTGAACACTACCTTCATAATCTGTCAAAGTTGTTAGTAAATTATAAAAATCACGATACGATTTTAAATGCGGTATTTCATTATAAGCCCACGAATAAGTGCTATCAATCTGTTTTTTTGTACGGTAAGTGTAAAGCCCAGAATTTACGGTTTCCCGAATTTTTATAAATGTTTTTAAATCTTTCCGCATTTTCTTTTGCGAAAAACTATCGTCTATGGATTGTGCAAATATGACGTTGGAAAGTATGAAAAAGAGTATTAGGAAATAAGCCGTTTTTTTCATTCGGATTTAAAATTTTTCCAAATATAAGTGTATGTCAAAAAGCACACTTGTATAATCTTGGCAATTACTAAATTTCGATAAGATTTGCTTGATATTTTTTGGGCGAGATACCAATATAGCGTTTAAAGGTTTTGGAAAAATGAGCCATATCTGTAAAACTGTACCGATAAGCCAGTTCGGTAAGTTCCGAATTTCGGTCGATACGTGTTTTACAGGAAAATATTTTCTTCATCAAAATATAGTTCATCGGTGTCATCCCAATTGCAGCCTTAAATTTTTTGACAAATCCATATTTATTGATGTTCGCCATTTTTGAAAGCTCGTCCAGACAGAATTTATCGAAGATGTTGTTTTCTATGTAGTTGTTTATTTCGTTGAAACCGTTAAGATTTTGTTCGGCATATTCCGTTTCGTTTTCCTGTGAGTGGAATTTGAGTGTACTTATAAATTGTTTTAAGAAAAATTCAATGCTTTTGGGATTCTTTGTGTCCATAGCATTTTTGAGTTTCACGAATAATTGGTTTGCTTTTTCGCTATTGATTTTTCGGTTTAAAAATGTGATGTTTTTTCCGTTAACCAGGTATTTCATCAAGTCGTTTGATAGATAGATAGTGTCAAAACTCAAACAAGTATTTTTGTCTATCAAAGGGTTGGAATGTATTTCATAAGGGTTGGTAATCGAAATACTGCCTTTTTCGCTAAAGAGGCTTTGGCTTTCAAACTCAATTTGTTCAATTCCATTGTGTATTAGCGAGATGCAAAACGTTTCGTGAAAATGTTTAGGAAAATCGGTCGTTTGGTTTTCTATGTTTATATATTCTAAATTATCGAATAACATTCTTTTTGTTCGGGTTTTTCTTTAAATGTTGCCTAACGTGTTTGTATATGGCTAGTAGCGTGAAAATCAGCAATTATTTTTCAATTAAGCACGAGCCGAATTTTTTAATTTTCTTATTATCTTTTTTACCCAATAAGCTAAATTAAAAAATTTGGCGGACTTGCAAATATGCCTTAACTTCCGATTAAGCAACTGCATAGCTATGAGCTATATACGGTGTTGGCAATAGTTATTTATGGCTCTTTTCTCTATTTTCGTCTTTATGCAATATTTGTATATTGGTTTTATCATCAACACCACCTTTAGCTAAGGATTTAATATGATCTACTTCAATATCATCACCAACGAATACTGGAGCACCTGAAAATGGACTAATATTATTTTGGGATTTGATAAACTCTTTTTTTTCTTTATCGTTTAATTTGAGTTTTCTTTCTTGTTTCTGATATTTATTTTTAATATCAGAAATCATAGATGTAAAAACTTCAAAGCCATTATTTTTTTCTTGATTTTCGACAGGTATCTCTTTCATAAAAGCAAAAACTTCGATTATATCTTTTTTTAGACTTATTCGATGATGTTTTACCATCTCAAAATTTATGTCTTTTAAAATATACCACAGAATATAAAAATCTTGCATTGTTCTTCTGAAGTATTTATTTTGTTTATTTGCTTTGAAAATTAAATCTAATTCATTTTTTAAAAAATCTTGTATATCGTTTTCGATATCTCTATCTATTAATACAAATTTTACTTTTTTAGTAAATGATATAATATTTTTCAAAGATTTTAGATAGTTCTTTTTAGCTTCATTGTTTTCTGAAACTTCTTGAAATAAAAGAGTTATTGATGCTTTATTTCCTATTCTTGCATTTATTCTATCTGTTTTTTGATAAATATCTAAGCTTTTATGGGTATTATCAGAATTTTGAGAATAATCTAGATAAATCAAGGATGTTATCAGTTCTTCACTTTCCATTCTATCTCTATCAGTCTTTCTTGTTAACTGTTTTAAATAGAACCAAGGTTTTAGAGTAGAAGTTAGTTTCTTAATTTCATCTATTATTGAATTATCAACCCAGCTATTCCACATTTCAAAACTGTTAACTCTGATTGGATATGGCTTGTCATTTAAGCGAATAAATAAATCTATTGGATCGAAGTAAGGGTTTTGGCTTTCATCAATTTCAATTATATATAATTGAAAATCTAGGATTTTACTTTGTTGTTCTTCCGTTAGATCATTAAATGTAAATCCATCCAACTCTTTTAAAATTCTTAATTTTCTTAATTTGAAATTATGATTTTTAGAAATCGCTAATTCATTGTTTTCACTTAAATACTTTTCACCAATAAACCCCAAAATGGTTAATAATCTTTGTTGCCCATCAATAACTTCATTAATACCATCTTTTCTTTTATAAACAAAAATCGGAGGAAGTTTAATATCTAATAATATACTTTCAATTATAGAAGCGGCTTTAGTGGGATTAATTACTTCTTTTCTTTGATAAGAAGGTCGTATCAAAAACCTCCTTCTTTGCATAGTTCTAACTATGTCATCAATAGAGTTTCTGGAAGGTTCAGGTTTATTTAACCTTAAACTTTCTAATTCAGATAAAGCGGTATTTGTATCTTTAGGTTTTCTAAGTTCTTTTAATTCTTCTCTTTTTTCTGAATCAGCTACCAAGTAAATGCTTAAATCACTATTAGTAAACTGCGATAAAAAGTTTATAGTAGAATTGAACCTTGTTAAAACTACTTTACTAAATTGATAATCTTCAGTAGTATAATCACTAATATGATTGTTTATATAATTTGATGCTTTAACAATAAACTCTTCATTGAAGATAATGGAAATATTTTCTTGCTCTAAAACACCTAAACCCCAAAGAAGTGTTTCTAAAGCTAAACGATTAATTCTTAAATCATTATTCTGAGAGTATTCTTTGATTAATGAAATGTTTCTTAATTGTTTTATGAAATCGTCTACTACTTTATTGCAATCTTCTGTATTATTAGAAAATACTTCATAGAGAAGAGTTAAAATTTCTGTTCTTCCACCTCCGCTAGCATAAGATTTTATAGGGTACATTGGCAATACTAAAAATCTTCTGATAAATGACATTATATCTTCTACTGGAGGATTTTCTTTTTTATTCTTAGTGGGTTTAAAAAACGTATTGTAAATACATTTTCTTAATTCTAAATCTTTTTGAAGAATTTCCTTAAATTCATTAGAAAGTTCATCTTCATCATATTTAGCATTATCTACTTCAGATTTTTTTAAAGGAGTAATACCAGTATTATATCTTGAGAATATCTCTTTCTTTACTCGATCAGCTAAGTGAGCATCAAGTGGAGGTTCATTAACTAGTGTGAAATTAATAATTCTGATTTTTGCATCTAAAAAATTATCTAATATTTCCGATTCCACTTTAGTTAACTCACTAAAAGTTTTTTATTTAATTGTCTTAAAATTTTCAATCCTTTTGAGCTTAATGAAAATTGATTATCCATAAATCTCAAAATTGTTTCAAACCTTTGACGACCATCTATTATTTCAATACTTTTATTATTATCAAAGAATATTAATGGAGGCACTTCAGTTCCAATCAATATACTTTCGATAAAATATGTAGCCTTATTATTATCCCAAACGTAGTTTCTTTGGTAGTAAGGTTTATAATCAATTCTATTTTTCAATCTTGGACTATATAAACTATCTATGGATTGAGAATAAGTTTCAATTTTTAGATGCTGTTTAAAAATTTTTTCAAAAAGTTGTTCTTTATTTTCCATAGATTTTTTTTAATTATTGCCAACGGCTTCGTATAATCGTCAGTTGCGGATTGGTTAAAACTAAGATAATTAAAAATACTGAATATTATGCTTACGCGTTTTTGTCCGCAGGACAAAATGCCGCAATTGCTATTATACGTTGTTACCCAATTTAGCGACACGCTTTGATTGGTTTTTTTGTTCTTATCCTCTTTAAAAAATGTTGTCAGCTTTATCGAATATCGGTTTAGATATTATTTTACTTTTTTCGTTTTTTAAGAGTAGAAAAGAAGCTTTTCAAATTTAAAGTTGATAGTAAATTTTACAATTTTAAATTCCTCCGGCGTTGCTTTTTTATTTTTAGTTGGATTTTTCAACTCAAATTTAGGAAGAGATTTGTTCTGCGTGATGATTTTCGCGTTGTTGATGATTCTGGAGTTCCGATTTCATTTAAAAGTTCCGATTTTGAAATTTTTTTCTCGTGCTTGTCCACTTAAAGTCAGTTTCAATTTCTAAAAATAACAGTCAATTTTATCCAATATTAGCTTTTATTTATTTGGCTTTTTATTCTTGAAGTCTTTAAAAATGGTATCCGATCTTATCGAATTTTAATTAAAACTTTTTGGCGGTCAGTTCGGTTTTCAGGATGTGTTTTTGTTCAGAGCTATTTTGGGTAACGGTTTGTGTATGAATAGTAGCGGATTTATTTCGTATACTTTTCGGTTTATAACTTTACTTTAAAGGTAAAA
>NZ_JBLXIB010000025.1:0-16698 GCF_048269745.1 Zunongwangia sp.
TATAGGAGGTAATTCATAAACCATTTCTTCTGCTAAATGTTCTTCTGAAATAGCCCTATAATTTTTACATCCTAGCAATAAAGCACGTATGGTAAGAATTGAAAAAGTGAAAAATATTAGTTTAGATATAAACTTTAATTTATTCTATTTAAATATTTAAAATTCAGAATCATATATTTAAAAAAACAATTTTAAAATTATCTAATTAGAATTATAATTGTGATAAACTAAAATTTAATATTTTAGCTTGGTATAAAAAATGCTAGTTAAACTAAACCATAGTATTAATTAACCAACCATGAAATATATTACCAAGTATTTAAGCTTTTTCTTGATAATAAGTAGCAGTTGTTTGGCACAAAACCACAGTTTAACAACTACTGTAAACTCTAATGAAACGGTAACCGATCAAGTTTTAAAAGAACTAAATCGGGAACGTGCCTTATTAAGCCAAAATTTAGATTTTAGAATTAAAGAAATTGACTCAAAAATTAATAATCTTGATGAGAGCATTAAAAATTCTCGTAACGCATCTGATAAAGTTGAAAAACTCTTAGAGCGTGTGAAATTTTTAGAAGAGCGACAGTCTGAAATAGATAAAAATACAATTAGTGTTTATAAATATAACTATAGCTCCGCAGTACTAAACTTAGCAAGTATGGAGCGTGAAATTAAACCGTTAAATCTTTTTAATAGTTCTCGAGAATTTTACTCTACACTCGATAAAGTAAGTAATCCGATGAATTATGAAGGATACCAAAAATGGTTTGGTAAATTTCAAGGTTTTGTAAAAGAAGAGCAAGAGGATAATGCACGCTTGGCGGCTTTAAATCATATTATGAATGTTACCGGAGATTTAACACAAGGGACACCATTTGTAGGAATGTTTGCCGGAAGCCTTTTTGATGGCATAGGTATTTTTATTAATTCTTTAAATAGAAGAGATAAAGAGCTTAAAAAACAGAGTATAGAGATGTTGAAATTAACCACATCTGTTTCCCAATTTACCCATGATAAAGATCTTATTGAAACTGAATGGGATGCGATTAATAAAAGTTTAGATGAATTAAGAAGTATTCAAGACAAAGCTATGAAAGACAATTTTGTAGAAATGTTAGGGATAGATCTTAAAAATTTTGAACGAAAATTCACCAATGAAACTGATGCGAAAAAAAGAACGCAATATATTTTAGATATTTCGAAAATTGCCGAAAATAAAATTGTTGAAGAGCGAAAAACAAATCCTGAAAATTGGAAACAAAATTACCACGACCAAATGCTAGCGGTACAGAATTTAAAAATTCGTTTTGGAGATATTACATTCAGAATTTTAGAAAATTTGAACAAATACGAAGGCTTAATCAAAAAATATAAAAAAGACACTTTTTTAAAGGAAGAAATGGGTGAGCTAGAGTTGAAGTTGGATATTGTTCGAAATGGTTTTGAATCTACCTTTAATCCACAGGAATACATAAAAGCATCCAACGAAATGTATATCGTAGAATAGTAGAATTGGCTATTTTTAAATAAAATTTTCTAGAAAAATTATAAGGAGAACTAATTTGTTCTCCTTTTTCTTGCAAAAAAGTTACTTGAGATAGATTTAAAAATCTTGAATATCGAGTAAATTCATATCTAATTATTATCTTTGCAGCCGCAAAAACACTAGCATCAAAATTTAGTATATGAAAGCCGGAATTGTTGGATTACCAAACGTAGGAAAATCGACTTTATTTAATTGTCTCTCTAACGCAAAAGCCCAAAGTGCAAATTTTCCATTTTGTACCATAGAGCCAAATATAGGAGTAGTTAATGTACCCGACCCGCGTTTAGAACGTTTAGAAGCTTTGGTGAATCCTGAGAGAGTACAACCGGCCACAGTAGAGATTGTGGATATTGCAGGTCTTGTAAAAGGAGCGAGTAAAGGAGAGGGACTGGGAAATCAATTCTTAGGCAATATCCGCGAAACCGACGCTATTCTTCATGTATTAAGATGTTTCGATAATGATAATATTGTTCACGTAGATGGTTCTATAGATCCTATTCGGGATAAAGAAACTATCGATATGGAGCTTCAGCTTAAAGATCTTGAAACAGTAGATAAAAAGCTAGATAAAGTAAAAAGAGCAGCTAAAACAGGTAATAAAGAAGCCCAAAAAGAAGAAGCTGCTTTATTAAAAAGTAAAGAAGGTTTAGAAGCAGGAAAATCGATTAGATCTTTAGATTTTTCTGAAGATGAATATAAAGAATTTATAAAACCACTTCAATTTATTACAGATAAACCGGTTATGTATGTTTGTAATGTAAATGAAGAAGCTGCAGTAAACGGAAATGAGCATGTAGATCGAGTACGTGAAGCTGTAAAAGAAGAAAATGCTGAAGTTTTAGTCCTTGCAGTGGGAACTGAGGCAGATATAACAGAACTTGATGATTACGAAGAACGACAAATGTTTCTTCAAGACATCGGATTAGAAGAACCTGGTGCTGCTAAACTAATTAGAGGTGCTTATGCACTTTTAAATCTACAAACGTATTTTACTGCTGGTGTAAAAGAAGTAAGAGCTTGGACTATTCCAGTAGGATCTACTGCGCCTCAAGCAGCGGGTGTTATTCATACCGATTTTGAAAAAGGTTTTATTCGGGCAGAAGTAATTGCATATAACGATTTTTCAGAATTAGGTTCTGAAGCTAAAGTAAAAGAAGCCGGAAAAATGCGAGTAGAAGGGAAGGAATATATTGTTAAGGATGGCGATGTAATGCATTTTAGGTTTAATGTTTAAGTTTGTATTTTTAAAAAAGTATTTAAAATCCTCAAATTTTTAAAGATTTTTTATTCAATTAATACACTTTAATAGTTATACATAATTCTCTAAATCCTTTATCTGATCTAAAACTCAGATTGAGGATTTTTTTAATTAATAGGGCTATGTTTATATTGAAAAGATAAGATATAGTTGTATATTTTTATGAGATATAAAATCAGCTCAATCAATAAAGTTTATTAACATTTTCTAAGATTATAATTTCATTATAACACCGCAATTAACGTTTTTTCTAAAGCATTTGTTAATTACTTTCTGTAAACTTGGTTTTAAGTTTTAACAGTATATGTTATATTAGCCGTAAACTCCGCCTTTGTATTTATGAATAAAGAAACTAAGTATACTGAAGATAATATTCGGTCGTTAGATTGGAAAGAACATATCCGCATGCGTCCCGGGATGTATATCGGGAAATTAGGAGATGGTTCTAGCGCTGATGATGGTATTTATATCTTATTAAAAGAGGTTTTAGATAATGCTATTGATGAGTTTGTAATGGGCTCAGGAAAAACTATAGAAGTATCTGTTCAAAATCAACGAATAATAGTTCGAGATTATGGTCGTGGTATTCCATTAGGAAAAGTAGTAGATGTTGTTTCTAAAATGAATACCGGAGGAAAATACGATACCCGAGCATTTAAAAAATCAGTTGGGTTAAATGGAGTAGGTACAAAAGCAGTAAATGCGTTATCATCTTATTTTCGTGTTGAATCTAGCCGAGATGGACAATCAAAATCTGCTGAGTTTGAACAAGGAAATTTAAATAACGAAGAATTTTTAGAAGAAACTTCACGCCGTCGTGGTACTAAAGTTACATTTATTCCAGATGAACTTATTTTTAAAAATTTCAAATTTAGAAATGAGTATGTTGAAAAAATGATTAAAAATTATGTATACCTGAATCCGGGTTTAACGATAATTTTTAATGGTGAAAAATTTTATTCAGAAAATGGTTTAAAAGATTTATTGAAGGATACTATAAACGAAGATGAGCGTTTATATAAAATTATTCACCTTAGGGGAGAAGATATTGAAGTTGCGCTTACCCATAGTCGGACTCAGTATAGTGAAGAATATCATTCTTTTGTAAATGGGCAAAACACCTCGCAAGGAGGGACTCATCTTGCTGCGTTTAGAGAAGCAATTGTGAAAACCATTAGAGAGTTTTACGGTAAAAATTATGATGCTTCTGATATTCGTAAATCTATAGTTGGGGCTATTTCTATAAAAGTAATGGAACCTGTTTTTGAGAGCCAAACAAAAACAAAATTAGGTTCTACGGATATGGGTGGAGAATTGCCTACTGTTCGAACTTATATTAATGATTTTGTAAAAACATATCTGGATAATTTTTTACATAAAAATCAAGAAACTGCCGAAAAAATACAACGAAAAATTTTGCAGGCAGAGCGAGAGCGTAAAGATTTATCAGGTATTCGAAAATTAGCCAAAGAACGCGCTAAAAAAGCAAGTTTACACAATAAGAAACTACGAGATTGCCGTATCCATTTAGGAGATAATAAAAAAGAGCGTTATTTAGAAACTACCTTATTTATTACCGAGGGAGATTCGGCTAGTGGATCTATAACCAAATCTAGAGATGTAAATACACAAGCGGTTTTTAGTTTAAAAGGAAAACCTTTAAACAGTTATGGGCTTAGTAAGAAAATTGTTTATGAAAATGAAGAATTTAACTTACTACAAGCAGCATTAAATATAGAAGAATCTTTAGAAGATTTGCGGTATAACAATATTGTAATTGCAACTGATGCCGATGTAGATGGTATGCATATTCGATTATTATTAATCACATTTTTTCTTCAATTTTTCCCTGAATTAATTAAAGATAATCATTTATATATTCTACAAACGCCTTTATTTAGAGTTCGAAATAAAAAAGAAACAATTTATTGCTATTCTGAAATGGAACGAAGACGTGCAGTAGATAAATTAAAAGGAAAAGTTGAGATAACTCGATTTAAAGGATTAGGTGAAATTTCTCCTGATGAATTTAAGTATTTTATAGGTGAAGATATTCGTTTGGATCCTGTTATGCTAGATAAAGAAAAGTCTATTGAAGAAATGCTTCGTTTTTATATGGGTAAAAATACTCCAGATCGTCAAGAATTTATAATAGATAATTTAAAAGTTGAGCTAGATTTGATTGAGGAATTGGGAATATGAGAATAAATAACACAGATTCAATAAAAATAATACCGCCAATATATATTGTCCTGATAGCTGTTTTTATAACTAATTTTTTTTTAAACTTAAGTTTTATTGGTTCAGAAGATCCTATTAGATTTAGTTTCTTTTTACCAAACATTATAACATTTGTAGTGGGTGTTTATTTTTATCGCATAGGTGTAAGTTTTGAATTTGATGGAGAGGGAGAAGTATTAGCTTTTAAAAATAATGGTGTATTTATTTCTAATTTTTTTAAATATCGATTAAAAAAAATAGAATTTCCTAGGCGGAAATTAGCAAAATATAGTGTCACTAACTTTTTTATTTATGCTACCATAACACTTTATATTAAATCTAGAAGGAAAGGTGGATTAAAAAAAGTAACACTAAATATAACTCTATTAAACAGAAAAAAGAAGCGGCAATTAATAACTGCTTTAAAACATAGTCTAGAACAATCTAAAGCTGCGGCTTAATCTATGGAAGAAAATCCGGAAAAATCTAACGAGAAACAAGACACTAATTCAAATCAAGAGTTAATTAAAGTAACCGGTATGTACCAAGACTGGTTTCTTGATTATGCATCCTACGTAATATTAGAACGTGCTGTTCCTGCCATGGAAGATGGTTTTAAACCGGTACAGCGACGTATTATGCATTCAATGAAAGATTTAGACGATGGGCGCTACAATAAAGTAGCCAATATTGTTGGGCATACTATGCAATATCACCCACATGGCGATGCCAGTATTGGTGATGCAATGGTAGGAATTGGACAGAAAGAGTTACTTATAGATACACAAGGAAACTGGGGAAATATATTAACCGGAGATCGTGCTGCAGCTCCACGTTATATTGAAGCACGATTATCAAAATTTGCGTTAGAGGTTTTATATAATCCTAAATTAACAGAGTGGCAACTTTCGTACGATGGTAGAAAAAAAGAGCCTGTTAATTTACCAGTGAAATTTCCAATGCTTCTCGCACAAGGAGCTGAAGGTATTGCTGTAGGATTAAGTACACGAGTGCTTCCTCATAACTTTCTAGAATTAATAGATGCTTCTATAAAACATTTAAACGGTAAAAAATTCACCTTATATCCAGATTTTCCTACCGGTGGTGTTGCGGATACTTCTAACTATAATGATGGGAAACGTGGTGGTCGTATACGGGTGCGTGCTAAAATAGAAATTTTAGATAAAAAAACGCTGGTAATTAAAGAGATACCCTACGGTACTACAACTTCTAGTTTAATAGATTCTATTTTAAAAGCTAACGAGAAAGGAAAGATAAAAATTAAAAAAATTGAAGATAATACTGCTGCAGAAGTAGAAATTCAAATTCATCTTCCTAATAATATTTCTCCAGATAAAACTATAGATGCATTATATGCATTTACCTATTGCGAAAATTCAATTGCACCATTAGGTTGTGTTATTATAGATAATAAACCTGAATTTTTAGGTGTTTCAGATATCCTTAGGTATTCTACCGACCATACTTTGGAATTATTAAAAAGTGAGCTTGAGATAACACTTGATGAGCTAGATGAACAATGGCACTTTGCTTCGTTAGAACGGATATTTATTGAAAAAAGGATTTATAGAAGAATTGAAGAAGAAGAAACCTGGGAAGGCGTAATCGAAACAATTTTTGAAGGTTTAAAACCACACATACAACATTTAAAAAGAGAAGTAACCGAAGATGATATTGTTCGGTTAACTGAAATTAGAATTAAACGAATTTCTAAATTCGATATCGATAAGGCGCAACAGCGTATAGATGCATTAGAAGCAGAAATTGCTAATATTAAGCATCATCTCGATAATTTAATTGAATATGCTGTTGCTTATTTTCAAAATCTTAAAAAGAAATACGGCGAAGGCAAAGAACGAAAAACTGAATTACGCCTTTTTGAAGATATCGAAGCTTCTAAAGTAGTAATTAGAAATACTAAATTATACGTAAATCGAAAAGAAGGATTTATAGGCACATCTCTTAAAAAAGATGAGTACGTTACTGAATGCTCGGATATAGACGATATAATTACTTTTACAGCATCTGGTAAAATGATGGTTACAAAAGTAGATACTAAAACTTTTATAGGAAAAGATATTGTATATGTAGGCATTTTTAAGAAAAAAGATAAGCGTACCATTTATAACATGATTTATAAAGATGGAAAAGGTGGAGCCAGTTATATAAAACGTTTTGCTGTAACATCAATGACTCGAGATAGAGAATACGATCTAACTCAAGGTAAAAAAGATTCTAAAATGCTTTATTTTACAGCTAATCCAAATGGAGAGGCCGAAGTAGTTACCATATTCCTACGCCAAACCGGAAGTATTCGTAAATTAAAATTTGATGTAGATTTTGCCGATATTCTAATTAAAGGTAGAAATGTAAAAGGAAATTTAATTACAAAGCATGCATTAAAACGGGTAGAGTTAAAAGAAGAAGGGGTTTCTACGTTAAAGCCAAGAAAAATTTGGTTTGACGATATTGTAAAAAGGCTTAATGTAGATGCTAGAGGTACTTTATTAGGAGAATTTAAAGGTGAAGATCGGATTTTAATTATAACTCAAGATGGGGTAGTAAAAACTATAAAGCCCGAATTAACAACCCATTTTAACGATGATATCATTGTTATGGAAAAATGGAATCCTAAAAAACCAATTTCAGCTATTTATTGGGAACCAGAAAAGGAACGCTATTATGTTAAACGTTTCTTGGTAGAACAACCTGATAAAGAAGAAAAATTTATTAGCGAGCATGAAAACGCATTCCTTGAGATTGTGGCAACTGATTTCTATCCACAAGTTGAAATTGAATTTACAAAGCAAAAAGGAAAAGATAGAAGACCTAATGAACCTGTAAATTTAGAGGAATTTATAGCTGTTAAAGGGATAAAGGCATTAGGGAATCAACTAACTACCGATAAAGTAAAAACAATAAATTTACTGGAACCGTTACCAGATGACGAAATTGAAGAAGAAGATGATACCAACTCATCTTCAGAAGAGAAAAATTCAAATGAAGTTGAAGATATTGGAGATGAGAAGACTACACCTAATAATCGAAAAGGTGATGATGATTCAGAAGAAAATCAACCCAAACTCTTTGATGATTAAGTGAATTGATTTTCCATAAATTGAAGTTTACGGAAATTAAAAAAAGGAGAGAACTCAATTTTAAATGAATTCAAATGAAAAAATTCGGGTATTTCAAAAAATGCCCGAATTTGATTTTTATATTCAGTCCAATTTAAAACTTTGATAGTAACTATTTAGAATTGATACGAGAATTAGCATAAATACATATTTTTATATCGATAGCTTATAATGAAGATGAATTTTTAAAATATCCAATTGCTAAATTCGAAAAGCCTTTAAAAATTGACAAAATCCAGATCAAGACTTGGATTAATACTATTAAAAAATATCTTGATAAAAGAAAGAAGTTGATTGTTTAAATGAAGAAGAAATGGACAAGTCTACTTAAAAACTTTTAGAAACAGATTTACAAAAACAATCCAGCCATCCAGAAACAAATGTCAGAATTTATCCATGGTATTTTGAGTATCATTTAGCTCATATAAAAATGTGAAAGAAGTTATTAGATGTACAGCACAATACATAAAAACTATTGCATTGCCCATTTTATCTTTAAATCTTAAATAGTAGTAAATAAAATTGCGACACCAACTGTGAATTTGATTCCACTTTTGTAATACGATATAGTAAAGCTATTTTCAAAAATAAGAATCCTTTATTCTTTTACAGCAGTAACTGATCCTCGTTTTTTTTGTGCATCACCAACCTTTCCATATTCAAAGGTATATCCATCTTTGCTGGTAGTTAAAATCCGCATGTGAATAGGTTCACGTTCTTGACGATTTTTAGGATTTAAATTGGTGAGAATAAATTCACAATCGTTAATCCAACGAACAGAAGATGTATCCTTTTTACCTTGAAAAATATCAACTTCTATACTGTCCTTTCGGATAAATTTAGAAGTTACCATTTCTCCATTTAAATATGATTTAAATTCAAAAGTTCCGGTTCTATAATCTTGACAATTTTTTTCAGGCTGATAGCAACCTAAAACTGTAAATAGACAAAAAAAGGCTAATAATTTTTTCATAGCACAAAAATAAAATTTCTACGGCTAATTACCATTTTCAAAAGCATCAAAAGTTCCATCTTCATAAAAAATAATTACTTTTTTAATTGCCTTGTTAGAATTACTTTCAATTTGAGGTGCAACAGGTTTCTGAAAATTTTGAGGTAAATTTTTAAAATTGAATTCCTCTTGCTGATTTTGCTTAATGGTATTTTCTTTTAACTGCGTTTTTTCTTCATTTTGTTGCGGAGCAGAAACATGCGTTTGTAATTCTTTTTTAGGAAAATCTCCTTTGCCATTTAGTAACCAGTAAAGTTCTACCTCCGGAAATGTTTTCACAACTTTCATTACAAACTCCAAACTTGGTTTATTTCGGCCAGATAGAATATGACTAATAGAAGAGCGTCCAACTTCGATTTTATCTGAGAAAGAAGAAGCACTTAAATCGTAAAACTCCATAATAGTATGGAGTCGTTTAGAAAACTCTTCGGTGTTTACCATTGTAAAATTCTATAAAATTATCAATGTTTACAAATGTAACAAAAGAAATTCATTTGTACAAATCACACTTGTAAACAAGCATTTATAGTAAAACTTACACTTTAAATAAAATAAATTAATTATTTGAAAATAAGAAATATACATTATAAAAACTATTAACAAGGAATAATTCCAAAGAATAAATTCGACAAGTAATTTTTAGAGTTTACAAATGTAACCAAATGAGTTTATTTTAATTGTTTACATTTGTGAAATATAGGATTGTTACATTTGTGATATGGATAATAATAGTAAAACACTTTTAGATATTATGGCGATTTATACTTCTTTTAAAGAAGATAAATTGATGGGTCGTTTTATTTGTAACGATCAAATAGAACCGCTTTTACGTAAGCATCAAAATAATTTTGAAATCGAAAAGATTGGTTTCTCTGTAAATAAAGAGCAGATTCATGGAATTAAAATTGGATCGGGACCAACAAAAGTTTTGGGATGGTCTCAAATGCACGGAAATGAATCGACAACCACAAAAGCAATTTTTGATCTTTTAAATGTATTTAATTTAAATCCTTCTTTTTTTTCAGATTTGTGGCAACGTATTACTTTATATATAGTACCAATTTTAAATCCGGATGGAGCTCGTTTATATAAGCGTTTTAACTATAATGTGATAGACCTTAATAGAGATGCACAAAACCTTACACAGCCAGAAAGTAAACTTTTAAAATCTATTTTTGATGATTTTAAACCTGATTTTTGTTTGAACTTACATGGACAGCGTACCATATTTAGCGCTGGAGCTGTAAAAAAATCAGCTATTTTATCATTTTTAACACCTTCAGAGGATGCAGAAAGGGAAATCACTAAAAATAGAGAAAAAAGCATGGCTGTAATTGCTAATATCGCTTCAGATTTAAAAGAAGATATTCCAGAACATATAGGCAGATACGACGATTCATTTAATTTAAATTGCACCGGAGATACTTTTCAAAATAGGGGAGTACCTACCTTATTATTTGAAGCAGGACATTTTCCAAACGATTATAATAGAGAAGAAACAAGAAAATTAGTTGTAAAAAGTATATTATCTGCATTATTTAGCATTGCATCTGGTGATTATTTAAATTTTACAATTACAGATTATTTGAATATACCGGAAAATGAGAAGCTATTTAATGATATTATATTAAGAAATGTGGATCTGGATAATCAAATTGTTGATATAGCTATTCAATATTCCGAAATTTTGAATGAAAATAAAATACAGTTTACACCAATAATTAATAAAATTGCTCCTAAAATCATCAATTTTGGACATCGAGAAATTGACTGTACTAATAAAAAAGTTCGTTTTGAAGCAATGAATATACCAGTCGAAAACGATGTAGTTAACAAAATACTCTTAAATGATCAGGTTTTTATGCTTTAAAATGAATTTTAGTTGAAAAAATTATAAATACTTCAAAGTTTTTGTATTATTTTTGAAATTCATATAATAAATAGAAGTTAAGAAAATGGCTAAATTTAAGTTAGACGAAACAGATCACCAGATTCTTGATATGCTCATTGAGAACACAAGAACTCCTTTTACTGATATAGCAAAAAAACTGTTAATTTCTGCAGGAACAGTTCACGTAAGAGTGAAAAAGATGGAAGAAGCAGGAATTATTATTGGTTCTTCACTTACATTAGATTATCAGAAATTAGGATATGCTTTTATTGCATATGTAGGAGTATTCTTAAAAAATACCTCACAAACAAAATTTGTGTTGGAGCGTATTAATGAAATACCGTTTGTTACTGTTGCTCATGTTACTACCGGAAAATTTAATGTTTTTTGTAAAGTAAGAGCAAAAAATACACATCATGCAAAGGAAATTATTTTCCAATTAGATGATATCGAGGGTGTTTATAGAACAGAGACAATGATATCTATGGAGGAAAGCATTAACGATAAAAAACGTTTAATGCATTCTATATTTAAAGATCTATAAATTTAAATATTAAAATTTTATTAAAAACCCTTTAAACCCTATAGTTTAAAGGGTTTTTTCATAATTTAGGGCAAACAATTTATAATATGCATAGAGAACCCAA
This sequence comes from Zunongwangia sp., assembly GCF_048269745.1. Taxonomy (NCBI): domain Bacteria; kingdom Pseudomonadati; phylum Bacteroidota; class Flavobacteriia; order Flavobacteriales; family Flavobacteriaceae; genus Zunongwangia; species Zunongwangia sp. Next base: position 11,733 of record NZ_JBLXIB010000025.1, read on the forward strand.
AGTAGAGCGTTTTAGCGAAAATGTTCTTTCTAAGTATCAAATTTACAATAGCCTTTTTCTAACATTACCTTTTGATGATATTAGAAAAACAGGTTCATTGCTTCCCTTATTTTTGGAGGTTTGTGAAGAAGGGTTTAAAAACGATAAAAATCCTTCTGAAATTGTAGAATCTTTCTTCAATAAGTATTTAGATAACCCCACAGAAGAGGAAAGAAACGATTTGTTATTCCGTTTTATCCAATACATCGAACGACAAGTAGTACTTTTCGATGCTATTGAAGATGCTGCTTTTCCGATAGTGAATAATATGGATGGTATTGGTACGCTTCGTAATATTAAGGAAGAAGCAGAGTCTCAAAACCAAAAAGACAAATTACGCCAATTTTTATCTCACTTTAAGGTTCGTCCAACATTAACAGCTCACCCTACACAATTTTATCCTGGTGATGTTTTAGGTATTATTACAGATTTAGATAAGGCAATACAATCTAACGATCTTGTAAAAATTAAACAGCTTTTATCTCAGCTAGGTAAAACACCATTTTTCAAAAAAGAAAAACCAACTCCTTATGATGAAGCAGTGAGTCTAATTTGGTATTTCGAGAATGTGTTCTACCAAAGTGTAAGCAAAATTTATAATTATGTTCAACATAATATATTTGATGGAGAATCTGTAGATAATAAAATAATAGATTTAGGATTTTGGCCTGGAGGAGATAGAGACGGAAATCCATTTGTAACTACAGAAATTACTCTTAAAGTTGCCAGGCGCTTAAAGAGTACTATTTTATATTGCTATTATAAAGATGCGCGTGAACTAAAAAGACGATTAACGTTTGAAGGGGTGCGTGAAATTATGGAAGAGCTAGAGAAAACACTTTATAAAGGTGCTATCTCTCCAGATCAAGAAATAGATATTACTGTAGATGAATTTAAAAATAAGCTACACCAAATTCGAGAAATTATAATTAATAAGCATCATTCTTTATTTTTAGAAGAAGTAGATGATTTATTAAATAAAGTAAACCTTTTTGGCTACCACTTAGCCACACTAGATATCCGTCAGGATAGTGGTGTTCATGAAGAAGTACTTTCAGAAATTATTGAAGTTTGTAAAACTAAAGATGAAACATTAATTCCTGAAAATTATTTTGAGCTTTCTGATGAAGAACAAATATCCATCCTTTCAGATGTAAAAGCAAATTTAGCTGATGATGAATTTACTTCAGAAGAAGGAATGGGTAAAGCTACAATATCTTCCATTTACGCAATGCAAAAAATTCAGAAAGAAAATGGAGAAAATGGAGCTAACCGATATATTATTAGTCATAGTGAGAAGCCACAAAGTATTTTAGAGCCTTTTGCTTTCTTACGTTTATGTGGTTGGGAAACCCCAACAGTAGATATTATTCCTTTATTTGAAACAGTTCCCGATTTGCAAGCTGCACCCTCAGTAATGGAAACGCTTTACCAAAATCCCGTATATCGTGAGCATCTTAAAAATAGAGAAGATAAGCAGACAATTATGCTTGGCTTTAGCGATGGTACTAAAGATGGTGGTTATTTAATGGCCAATTGGAGTATTTTTAAAGCTAAAGAAGAACTAACTGCAATCTCTAGAAAATATGATATAAAAGTGATGTTTTTTGATGGTAGAGGAGGACCACCAGCAAGGGGTGGTGGTAAAACACACCAATTCTATGCTTCTTTAGGCTCTAAAATAGAAAATCAACAAATACAGCTTACTGTTCAAGGACAAACTATTAGTTCTAATTTTGGTACACAAGATAGTTGTCAATATAATTTAGAACAGTTAATAAGTGCCGGAGTTTCTAATGAGCTATTTAATCTTGGTAAGAACGATCTCTCTGATGCAGATAGAGAAACGATGATGGAGTTAGCTGAATCCAGCTACAAAACATATATGGATTTTAGGAAACATTCTAAATTTATTCCGTATCTAGAGAAAATGAGTACATTACGTTATTATTCTCGTACAAATATTGGTAGCCGCCCGTCAAAAAGGAATAATCAAGAGCTTAATTTAGATAATTTAAGAGCTATTCCATTCGTAGGAAGTTGGAGTCAATTAAAGCAAAATGTACCTGGATTTTTTGGTGTAGGTACTGCATTAAAAGAATTTGAAGACCGAGGAGAATTTGATAAAGTTAAAAGCTTATACGATAATTCAATATTCTTCAAAACGCTATTAGAAAATAGCATGATGAGTTTAACAAAATCATTTTTTGAATTAACTTCATACATGAAAAATGATGAAGAATTTGGAGAGTTTTGGAATGTAATCTATGAAGAATATACCCGTTCTAAAGAAATGCTTCTAAAAATTACAGGTTACAAACACTTAATGGAAAACGAACCTGCAATGAGAGCCTCTATACAAGTTAGAGAACGTATTGTATTACCATTATTAACAATACAACAACATGCGCTAAGAATGGTTCAACAATTAGAGGGTGTTGATCCTGATCGTTTAAAAATGTATGAAAATATGGTAACTCGATCTTTATATGGTAATATAAACGCAAGTAGAAACTCTGCGTAGTTACTATCAACATAAAATTTAGTACATATATCCTCAAAGTGTTTTCTTTGAGGATATTTTTTTAATACTAAATTCAATAAAAAACTTTTTATTTCCTATTGTTGAGAATTTGACAAAAACACGAGATTTACTTTTTTAAATAAATAGTTATGATGAAAGCTTTAAAATTTTTGGGAAAATTATTAGTAAAAGCTTTCAAAAGCTGGAATTCAAATGAACCTTATGGACGTAGTGCAACCATTGCATATTACACATTATTTTCACTACCATCTTTGCTAATAATTGTAGTAAGTGTAGCAGGATACTTTGTAGGTAGAGATGCCGTTCAGGGAACTATTACTGAGGAGATAGGAAAATATATAGGAGCAAATACAGCAGAATCTGTAGAAGATATAATTTCTAGCGCATGGCTTTCCGGGGATTCTACATTAAATGTAATCTTTGGTTTTTGTGTTTTATTATTTGGTGCAACAGGTGTATTTGTGCAATTAAAGTTAGCGATGAATAATATTTGGAATGTAGCTGAAAAAAAATCCAATTTTTGGAATTTATTATTAGATCGAGCTATTTCTTTCGGAATGATTTTAGTTATTGGTTTCTTACTATTAGTGTCTTTTATTATTTCTGCTATTTTAAGTTTTATAAAAAATAAATTACATTTTATTAGCCCCGGTCTAGAGGGACTATTAGTAGAAATTATAAATTATGCAATTTCATTTGGTGTAATTACGGTTTTATTTGCAGCTATATTTAAAATTTTACCCAATATTAAAATAGCTTGGAAAACAACTTTTAGAGGAGCTTTACTAACAACATTTCTATTTTTATTGGGTGAGTTTATTTTAAATGTTTATTTCAGTAATGCAAATCCGGCTTCTGTATATGGAAGTGCCTCTAGTGTAATATTAATACTCATTTGGGTCTACTATTCATGTATGATTATGTTTTTTGGAGCAGAATTTACAGTTCAATATGCACTGGCTAAAAATGAAAAAATTGAAATAGGTAGAAACGGAGAACCTGCAATTTATCAGGAAATGGATAGGTTAGAGGAAAAGAAAACACGTTTAAAAGAAGATAAAAAAATTATAGATCGCTTAAAGAAAAATTTCAATATTAGAAAAAGAAAAACTATTTCAGAATCAGAGAAAAATCAAGAATAAAACCTCTGAAAGTTAATCTTAACAAGGTTTAACTTGTTGCTAAAGTATTTTACAAAGGCTTTAATATAGATTGCTGTAGAACTTAATTAGTTTTGTTTTAAACAAAAAAAGAAAAATTATGGATAAGAAAATAGCAATTTTAGCAACTCACGGATTTGAAGAGAGCGAATTAAGTTCTCCAAAAAAAGCTTTAGAAAATGAAGGTTTTACAGCACATATTGTAAGTGTAAAACCAGGAACTATAAAAAGTTGGGATGTAGATAAATGGGGATCAGATTTTAAAGTTGATAAAACTTTAGATGAAGTTTCTGCAAAAGATTATAATGCATTAGTATTACCAGGAGGTGTATTAAATCCTGACTCTTTGCGCACTAATGAAGATGCTTTAGTTTTTATAAGAGATTTCTTTAAACAAAGCAAGATAGTAGCAGCAATATGCCACGGTCCTCAGTTATTAATTAATGCTGAAGTAGTGGAAGGTAGAACTATGACTTCTTATCCTTCTATTAAAAAAGATCTTGAAAATGCTGGAGCACTTTGGGTAGATAAAGAAGTGGTAGTAGATGAAGGTTTTGTAACTAGTAGGAACCCTGATGATTTACCAGCTTTTAATAGTAAATTAATTGAAGAAATTAAAGAAGGTAAGCACGATTATCAGCATGCATAATTTAAGAATTATATATAAAAAAGGGAACCAGATAGGTTCCCTTTTTTTATTTATTTAGTATTTTTTATAACAAAAATAGGTTGTCTATATTAATAATATATAACGATTAGGCTTGTGAAAACGAGCATTTGAAGCCACTTAATTCTATATTCATAGAATTCATCGCAATAGGATTGCTATTCATCGAATTACTCTATTTAACAAATGGGTCAGGGGCTACATTCGTAGAAATAAAAACCTATTACGATGAATACTAATATAATTTTTTCAACAATATTGATATGCATGTCAATTGTTACATCGGCTCAAATTGGTATCAACACCGATAAGCCCGATCCTTCTTCAATAGTGGATATTAAAAGTAAACATGCCGGAGTTTTAATTCCAAGGGTAGAGTTAAAATCTTTGACAGATAAGAATACGATACATAATCCTGTATTGGGGCTTTTAGTTTATAATGATATTAAAGAAGGAAATCTAGAAGAACGTTTCTACTTTTGGGATGGTCAACAATGGGATAAAGTACAATCACAGAAAGATGCCGATGATATTAACGAACGAATAGATAGTTTA
>NZ_JBLXIB010000026.1:0-11911 GCF_048269745.1 Zunongwangia sp.
AATAGCTATCTATACAAAGCAGAGTACCGCTTTAAAGAATAAACTTCATGGAGAAAAGGTACTTGGTAAACCTTCAAAAGTAGTTTATCACTCGCTCAACCGATCGCTTAAAGTATTGCAAAATGAGATAAAACTTTGGATTCCAGATTAACAGAGATTGTTAAGGATGATCAGCAAAAACAACTGACGCTTCTAAAAAGTATCCCTGGATTGGGTAATAAAACAGCCAGAATGCTATTAGTGTTAACCAATGGTTTTTCCAGTTTTGAGGACGCAAGTCAATTATGCTGGTATGCTGGAATTACGCCAACCATCCGTGCATCAGGATCTAGTGTAAGGGGTAAGAGTAGGATCAGTAAAATGGGAAATCCAAAACTTAGAAATCTGCTTTTCATGTGCAGTTTTACAGCCTGCAAACACAATAAAGCCTGTAGGGATATCTATGAACGAATAATAGCCAAGGGTAAAAGTAAGAAGCTTGCACTTATTGCTGTATGTAATAAACTACTAAAACAGGCATTTGCAGTGGCTACATCAGGTTTACCATACGATGAAAATTATGCGTCAAGATTAGGATAAAATGCTTGGAAGTTAGCTTAGTTCTTTGTCGTAAGCAGTTTTTTACTCTATCCATTCTATGAAATCTGGATTCTCCTTATATACTTCATATAAAATTTTGCTAACCTCATTATCAGGATTTGAAAGAGTTATAATTAAAGTGTCAATAGCTCTAGTTAATGGAATTAGAGCCCATAAATAAACGAACTTTCTTCTTTTTTCATCGAAAGATTCTAAGGCTAATTCATAATTATCTTTTTCTTCTTTGAAAGTTTCTTTTTTATAATCAATAAATTTATCAAAATCCAAATTTACGGTTGTCCATCCTTCTAAACCTCGACAGGACTCATATTGTAGCAGTCTGTGCTCATTTAGATCTACTACGTATTCAGTTCTTAAATCTGTACTAGTTCCATCCCAAAAATGTATGTTATTTGCTTTGTATTCTTCTATTTTTGAGAAACTTTTATCTTGTTTTTGATTTCCAAATTCATCTGTTTTCCAAACTCTTTCTACCAATGATGGTGGAACTAAAAACATCATTTCATATGCAGAATTTCCATTTTTTGTACATAATTCAAATTCTCTTTTATGTAAAATAGGAGAATATCCATTGGTAGAAATAATAATTTTGCCACCAGTAAGTTCTTTTTTTGCTTCTAGTTTCCAATTAATGTTCAATTTTTCTGCAAACTTATTTACAAATGAAACTAGATTAACTTTTTGCCTAAGACCTTTCTTTTCATGTGTTTTTTTAAAATCAACATCTAATTTTAAACCTCTAATCCAATTGCATTTATTTTGGGACCTGATTAATTGATCAACACCATCAGCTATTATCACTTTTTCTCTACCAAAAATTCTAAAAATTATTTCTTTTTCAAGTTCCCCCCAATCTTGCGCCTCATCAATTAAAAGATAATCCCACCCAACTTGTTCGTGTCGTGTTGACATTAATTCTGCTATTTCCTTGTCTCCAATTAGCTGTAAATCCAGATACTCATTTAATGTGTTTAAGTGATTTGTATAATTATCTATAAAATCTGGGATATATTTCTTTCCATTTTTACTTTCTCTGACACATTCTCCTAATTCAAAACCAATCAAAATTTCATAAAAAAACTTATGCAAAGTTGAAATATTTACGGTCTGATTATCTACACCATCCGGGATTTCGGCTAGCGCTAGACTTCTTTTAATATCACTAACCAAAGCGTGGTTAAAAGTTAAAATTAAACTTCTCGCTGAATGCTGAATTGCTAAATCGCAGGCTATTCTCAAAAGCTTAATAGTTTTGCCTGTACCAGCTCTTCCAGAAATAATTATCAATTTCTCGCCTATTGCTTTAACGTATTGTTGATCGTTAAGAATTTGGCTTGTAATTTTTTCAATTTTAGTTCTGGTAAGTTCTCCTGAACCATTTTTAATTCTTTTAAAGAGGTCGAAAATAGTCGCGATTTCATTTAGATCATATGACTGATTATAATTTAAAGAACTAAAACCCGCTGAATTTTTTAAAAGTCCTGAATCTTTGTAAAAAGGATTGTAAGGTATTGATTGTATACTTGCAAGCTGAAACAAGAATTTTACACTAAAATTATCGGGCAAATAATTATGTTTATCATAAATTTTTGAATTTTCTCCGATTAGATTTTTTAATGAATTCCAACGTAGATTTCTTAGCCATATAAAGTTACAGATGTAAGGTGAAAAATTGATTCTATCCTCAAAATAATTCGCTAAAGAATACTTTTGATTTTCGCTTTGCGTAGTAACATCAGACAATTTACTATTATATCTAACTAATAAATTAAGTCCATTTAATTGAATATCTTCTGCACGATGTCTTTTAGTTTCGAAAACAAAACAAAAATCGTTTACATATATAGAACGCATTTCTTGTTTTAAAGTCTTTCTCCAAAATTTTCTTCCTGACTTGAACGTTTTTAAATTATAATCTTCTTTTTCTAACTCTCGAGTTTCTCTTAAACCATCTGGAATTGAAACTTTCGCCTTGCTTCTTATATCAATGCGATAATTTTCAAATGAACCTATAGCAATCAAATCCACATCCTTGACTTCCTGACCAAATAGTGTTGCGTTACTGATAATAAGGATTTCACCATTAATAGAATTATTTCGAAATTCAGATTCGAAAATCTCCTTCAAGGCAAGTGCATCCTCAAATTCGTTAGTATTTGAATTCCCTTTAATTTTGATTGTTACTGGCATAATTAAAAATTGCTTACAACGGCTTCGAGTATGGCCAGTAGCGGTTGGTTAGCTAGTTTTTTACGCTTAAAAATAAATATAGCTAAAAACATCGAATATCGATTAAGTATTTAGCCGCAATTGACCATACGCGTTTTTGTATAACTTTTTTTTAATTTCCTAATGGATTTTTACCATCCTTGAAAAAGACTGTTCCAGCTCTTTTATATTTAACCTTTCTACCACTAACGCATAAAACGTAATTGGCATTACCTTTTTGCTCAGATGCACTTATTACAATAATATCTTTTATAGAACATTCATAATCAATTGCAACATGCTTTTTCAAATCTTTTAAAGTTGCATCAGCTCTTTTTAAAAAGGCCGAGTTTTTACCTTTTGGCTCTTCGAAATCATCTGGAAGATTACATTTATAGGAATCGTTATTTACGATGGAATTTTGAGCTGGTTTAGTATCAATGAAAGACCAAGTTTTGTCACTATTGAGGACAACTCTTCTTCCATCTTCTGTGGTGGCTATAAGTGTTTGACTAAATGTAATTGAGGTGAAAAGAATAAAGAGCAATGTAAAGGAAAATTTCATAATTTTTGTTTTAAGTTAATTTTATTTATGTCTTGAAATTTATTTTCTAAAGTTGGATTATTCTTTTTTACAAAATTGACATATACTTCTAGCATAACCGAATGTTGAAATAATCGTGCATATTTGACTTCAAGAAGGGTTGAAACATTTGGGTTAAATTTATTTACAGCTAATTACAATGAATTTTGTAATCTCTGAGTTAAATCAGAATATTTTTGAAAACTCTCCTCTTCATCATAATTCCGTTGAAAATTTCGTCAAATTCTTCTTGATAAAAAATTATTATTTGTTCACAATAATTTTTTAAATCATTTTCTGTTTTAGTTTCTTTCATTTTTTGATCAAAATGTTTTACAACGGCTTTGGCTATGGTTTCGTTGCGTGAAAATCCGCGAGGATTTTCCGACGTAAAACGAAGATAGCAAATTTGCGAGGACTTCCCGCGAGGAAAGTCAGAAGCAATGAACTATAGCCGTTGTTGGCAAATCGTTTTTTTATTCAATTTTCATTAGTCCATTCCTATTGCTTTTTACAAATTCCACCATTTTTGCTTGAAATTCTTTGACATAATTCTCATCATAAAAGTAGTTTTCAATCTCAAAGGTTGATTTTAATTCTTTGTAACCTTCTGCAAATGAATTCCAACGTTTATCCCATTTTTTACTATCGTCTTGAAATTTTTTATTTAGTTCTTGAATTGTCTCAAATTTTCCAAAATACTCTTGTAGGACTTTTTCATAATCGGCAGCCAATTTATCCATATTTGCTGCTTTCATTGCTTCAAGTGTTATTAATGATAATTCAGAGTTATTAAATAAAAACTGGTAAACTCCGCCATTATTAGTTTGAGATTCAAAATTAATCAACGCAAAATACATTCTTTGTTCTTTAGTCATCTTGTTTAAAAACTCCGAATGAGTAATTTCTCCTTTCCAAGGTCTGTAGACATCGTTACATAATTTTTCAGATTGGTCAGTATGTTCGTTTGGATAAGATTCCCATTCCTTTCCAGCGTATTTCAATTCAATTTCTTTCAGCCAGTTTTTATCAACGATTGGAAGGTAATCAGTTGATTCGGTTTTCGATTCGAGCATAACAAAATCGTTTGGTGCTTTTTCATACACTTTCGATTTACTACGAAACCAATAAATTCCAATTACTATTAGAACAATTACTATTAAGATTATTCCTGTTTTCATTGTTTTGGTTAAATGTTTGCCAACTTGTTTTAAAAATAAAAAAAGTGCCGATTTACCGTAACATTAACCCGGTTATCGACACTTTATTCAATTTCGGAATATTTTCTTCTTCACTATTTCTTATCTAATAGTTTCTCCAAATAAGCTACTTTTTCTTTTTAAGCTTGTAATAATCTTTCATAGAGTTTTTTATTCTCTTCTACGGACTCTATTAATTTGTCTAATGGATTAAAAGTACAATTTTGTGCTAAAGCTCCCGAACTGTTGCTAAAGTCATTATCATAAATGTTATTGAAATAATTAACCATAGCTTCCTCAGAAAAATTTTCAATAGCTTCTTTGCTCACTCCTAAGACTTTAGCTACTTTTTCAAGCTTTTCATCTTCTATGTGTTCGCTTTGCTCTAAACTCGAAACACTCTGCTGGCTAATCCCTAATTCTGCGGCAAGAGCTTCCTGCTTCATTCCTCGAAGTTCTCTGATTCGGCTGATCTTTCTACCGATATGACTGGTTGTTGTTGCTGTGCTCATAATCTCAAAGATAAACATTCTTTTTAAAAGTTTCGCTTACCACCCTTTGGAGTAAAAAACAAGTTATCAATTGTTTTTTACTGGTCATTTTGGTTCGCTACGGTCACTTCTTTTTAAAACTTGAAGGCTCATTGACCATCACTGAAGTTTCACTTTAAAACTTTTTGATCTATGCTTACCAATTTGCATCCACCCAAAGTTATAGAATTTGCGTTAACCCAAATTACGGAAATCCTCAAAAAGCATATCGAAATTACAAGTTTATACTATTTCGGTATGCAATCATCAGCACTGGGAACTCATAATTCCCTAAATAATGATGCTTCCAAACAACAGCAACACTATCATTTTTATTTGCTGCTATTGAGCAAGCATATTCCTTCCAATGCTGTTGCTAACCTTTCAGATATTGTCCGTCAAGATTCCGGCGGAAAATATACCATTAGCTTGTTGCTCTATATGCCGAAGCAACTTATAGCGGCTTCTGATCATAATAAATACTTCTTTTCTAAAATAATCCAATCAGGTGGTTTGGTTGAGGGTTTTCCTTTTGAATTAGCTCCTTTACAACTCAGCCAAATCCCTGAACTGGATACTAAGGGCATAACCAACTACACACAAGATCGAATGGCAATAGCCAAGCATTGTCTAAATTTTAGTGTTATTAATGAAAACACTGAACTATTAAGCGCTCATTTAATAAGATTATCTTTTGAACAACTTTGCTTAGGAACTATTTATGCGTTTCTGCATTATCATCCGCAACATCATCATCCCGTTTATCTTTTTAAAATCGTTCAATTTTGTCATGAAATACAACCTAATATTTTTTCAGAACAACTTTTTGAACAGTCCCCACTAAAAAGAATCTTTTGCTTTCATCATACTGAACTTCGCTACCGAAGTAGCTCTTTATTTTCAGTAACAGACCTTAACATGGCGCATTCTTATTGCCAATGTCTTTTAGATTATCTCTTACCCATTGTTAATCACCAATTACAAACTTTAAAAACAGCATCCCATGAAAACGAGAAAACTTGATCAACTAAAATTGAAACAGCTAAAAAGAATTGGAACTACCGAGTATGGTTTAAAAAAAGAAGAAACCAAACGTCATACGTATAGAAGCGCTACCATTCGCTTTGAAGATTATACCGATTACGTAATGCGTATTACATCATTATTAGAAGTCTGTGTGCTAGCCTTAGATGGTGAAGGAGATTTTCATTCGAAAAACTTAAGCCACCAAAGTAAAAACTCCAGTGTTCAATTAGTTATAGAAATGGTCATTGAATTAATGCCCGATGGTGATATGTTTCAATTGGAACAAATTATAGCCATACTTGAAAATGATACGGACTACATTCATTTCCCTAAGAAACTCAAAAAACAAATCATTAAAAACCAAGAACCTTATGAAAAAGGAAAAACTCATCAATAAGCTTCTGGAATTGAAGCAAGATCATATGTTGCATTTAACCCCTGATACCAGTAGAAAAGGAAAATGTTATAAGGGCACTTATAGAGTTGATAGCCACTTGGATCTATTGTTTTTGATCACAAACCTAATTAAGGTATGTATTGTAGCATTAGAAGAGAATGAACAATTATGTGATCTGGAAGTACCCAACCCTAAATATAATGTTATGGAAGTACTTCGTTTTGTAACACAGCTTATACCATCGGAAGAATTTGCTTTATTAGATAAATTCACGGAACTATTGGAAGACATAGAACTAGAAAATAAAGTTGCTACGGAAAATTCCTAACATTGGTTGTTACATAGGAAGTGTACACGAATTTGAAATAGGTACATTTTATTAAATTGCGTGCTAATTCAAGATGTGTGTCTGTGGACACAATCTTGATTGCTCCCCCTGGTCGCAATTTAAAAAAGAGATGTTTAAGAGAAAACGCTATTAATTCCATTTACTTTTTTTATCCAGAGCATTTGCCTTTTTAGTTCCATTGCAGTACTCATAAAGATCAAATGAAATAGACTTTAGGTTGGTTTCCTTTACTTCTTTTAGAGCCGTCACATTACCTTTTTGATATTGATTCTTCTACAGGATTTAGGATTAGGAAAAGGGCTATAAATAGGAAAGCGTAGCTGACCGGTTTATGCGCCCGCTAATGCTAAATCCTGTTCTTTTGAGATCAAAATGGTAAGGCGGTAATATTTAAAGTAAACTTCTAACTATGAAATATAGATCGGTCAACTTACCTGATTGTTCCTAAAGCGAACGTAAGGCTAAAGCAAATTTTCCGCTTCAATCTATTAGTATTTTTGTTTGCTTTTGGCTTATGTTCAAGACCATTTCGACGAACCGTTTTGACTGAAACGAAGTGAAAGGAAATATGGTGAGGACTATCTAAATCATAGCTTAATTTTCATTTTTCCGTGAAATTTGCTGTAAAAAATTGCCTGTTTATAGGGCCTCCCAGAGGATTTGCAGCAAAAATCCAAGAAAAACATTTTGAGCTAAATGTATAAAACATTGATAATCAATAAAATAAATTACTATAACATCGCTCTGCGTGTTATCCTCTTGCTATTCATTTCTTAGACTAAAAATTAATGGGATAGGCGTCGTCTATTAAACCAATTTGAGATTTTGAAGATACCGGATCAGAGGTGAAATGCTTAACTATTAATGGTTTTAACTCTTCCGAAAGCTTATCCGGGATATCATTATCGACTATAATCATTTGAAAGGAGACACTTTTATTCTGATGTAATTTGTTTAAATAATCATATATTTTTTCATACTTGTTGGCATCATTCATCCCTTCCTTTTGGTCTTCCTCCAAATCAGTTTCATCTGAATTTTTAATTTTTGTTTTACCTATATATTTTGCTATGGTATCAACCATTAGAAATGATGGGAAATTCACAGGATTGTTTATTGCATATTCCATGAGACTTAAGAAAAAACCCACGGATGTTAATGTTCTCACACCACCGGAATTTAATTCTTCATAATTTTTATTTCTTAAAACTGGTAAATAAGTTTTGTGAGATATGTTTACATTTCTAACATTTTTCATACCTACAAAACTTAAATAATTTGATAAATTACTACTTAATTCATTAAAAATTAAGTTTGGACTTGGAGCATCTTCCTTTAATGTCTTTAAATCTTCATCTAGCAAGATGATACTTTCATCTAATTCGATAATTTCCTGTTCTATCTGTTTTTGTTGGTTTCTAATTTTGTAAAAATGCTGTAAATTTTTCAAGTCACTTTCTAACCTTCCAATTTTAGTAGAATAAAGATCTCTTTGGCTGACAAATGGAGTTACAATTTTTTTAGATTGTTTATCAAAATCATTTCGTAAAAGATTCAATTCTTCTAAGCCTGATGTAATCTCATTTTCCGTTTTCCGTAAATTATTTCTTATTTCCTTATTTACCCGTGCTAGTTCATTTTTTCTTCTTTTAAGATTGTTTAATTCAGACTTAATGAAACTTTTACTATTGTCTTTAAATTTATTATTCAAATCCTTCAAATATATAGAGCTATCGCAAACTGGGCATTCGGTATGTTTCGTTTCAAGTGAAGAAATTTTCTCAGCAGCTTGTAGAGTAGCAGAAATTTTTCGTAAATCATTCGTATATTCTGCTAACAATTGGACATTATTTTTCAACTCAAATTCGTACTTGTTTTTTGAAGTATAACGTTTTTTAATTTTCTTTTCTAAATTACTAATTTCATTTCGAAACTTTTTAAAATTATCATTATTCGAAATTAATTTAATATCTATTTCTTTAATTAGATTTCTTAATTTGATAATTTCATTTTGAATATTTTCTCTTTTTTCATTAAGCTCATGTAAAGTTTCAATTTGAGTTTCTCGAAGAAAGTGAGTTATAGAATTGTTTTTCTTGTTCAATTCCTTTCTAATCTTTGACTTTTCGGAGATTAATTGTTGTAGCTCAGATATTCGTGTATCAAGAATATTTAGCATTAACTTAAATGTTTCTTTTAACTTTACAAGTCTTGGAAAATTATCTCCAAAAATTTTTCTTGTACCGACTTGATCTTGATCCAAATAAAGAAATTGAAAAATATCTCTAAAGCTTAAATTAACCATTTTAGAATCTTCCTTAGATGGAGATTGTTTTATTTTGGTTATTGGTATGTTTAATTTTTCCATTAAGAATTCTGAGAAAATTCCATCTAATCCCTCTCTAGAATAATTAGGTGAATAGTATTTAGGAAAAACTTCATTCAAATCTGATATCGAACTCTGGAAAACCATAATATCTTCTTTCTCATCAAATATATTTCGAAAAATTGAGTAGACAACACCTCTCAGTTTTACCTCTAGATAAATTTCTTGAACTGAAAATTCTAATTCTGAATATAAATCTAATTTTTTAGATCCTAAACAATAATTTATCAGATTTAAAATACTCGATTTACCTGTATCTGAATCACCATAAATAATGTTTACACCACTATGAAATGGAACTAAATAATCTTTTCTATTGCCTTTAAGTAATAGTTTGTTTACAATTAATTTAGCAGATTTAATTCGTTTTGCCATGTGAGAGATAATAATCCACCAATTTATTTATTCTAGAAAATGGTGTAGTTTTTAAAGGAGAAATTTTTTCATAAATGTTAGCCAGTCTTTTAAAGTAAAGAGAGTCTAATTCACTGGAAAATATTTTACCCTTATCGGATATTACATAAAATATTTCCATTTTTTTTCCATATTCAATTTTGGCTAGGTCATATAATATAAGTGTCTTCAAGATAGCTTTAATACCATGATAATCATACAAACTTTTTTTATTGGGAAATACAGATTCAATTGACTGAATTTCCGATTCGGTGTATGAAAATTCTTCCCTATTATTTCTTTTTAAAATTCTGTTTAATATTAAAGGGTGTTTACTTAAAAAATCAAAAAGAGATATTTTGTCTATAGTTAGAACCGGATTGTTTTTACTATTCAGCGATAAATTCTCTAACAGAATACATATCTGACAAATTTTAAGTTTAATATCATTATCCGGTAAATAAATAGGTATACTATCCATTTGCGGTTGCTATTTTGTCTTTAAATTCCTCTAAAGTAGATATATTATTATTTCTAGCCCACCAGATAGTATCATCTTTAATTGCTAATTGCTGAAGCATACCATATTTTTGTAAACCTTCAAGTGGTTCATACAAAGTCTTTAAATATTTTTGGTCTGAGTTTAATATTTCTTTGTGAACAGAGGTGACTAATGCATTAGAATCCAAATGGTTACCAGATAATAGATTTCCAAATTCAATTGAATAAATCTCTTTAATTTTGGCATAAAGAGCTGATAATTCATTAATATCTACTCCCATTGCATGTAATCTTCTTATAGCAAATTCCGCGCTAAAAAATGCTTCCTTTGAAGCAGAAATTAAAGTTTCGTGTACATCAGCAATAATTAGTTTTAAAACAAAAATTTCTTGATCATATTGCCCCTCATCACAAAACTTTGCTGAATTTTGATCCTTGCTCGTTTCTTTTTCTTTGAAGAACTTTTTAATTTCAGATTTAACTGCTAAAAGAACATTATCACTCTCGTTAGTAGGTTTAATAATACTAAAATGATCATGATCAGAAAAAATGGTGTTTTGCTTTTCGCGATCGAGAGCTATAGCACTTGATTTTGGGACAATATCATCCGAAGTACCAACGGCATAGAATCGCCTAGGTAAAGAATTTGATTGAATCCAATCATTATTTATTTTTGTGATTGAACCATCTAACGGTGTCATATGTTTAATTTGTTTATTACCAAAAAAACTTTTACCCAAATTAGCTAAATCAGATCCGGAATGTGGGGTGGCTAGAGAAATGTATAAGTCTATAATTGATTTTCCATTTAAACTTATTTGATCTAAAATAACTTTTTTACCAATTAACCCTCCCATACTATGACCTATCAAAACTATATTTTGATAAGTTTCGCAATGATACTTTAAAGAAGTTTGAAATATTGAACTAATATCTTCTATTGGAGAATTTTTTAACACCTTCTTTTTAGAGAGAAGCCTTTTGAAAATACGGGGTGATCTATTAAATTCTAAGAGTTTAGAATAGTAATTGAATAAGCCAATATCGAAATTAGATTTAATTTCATTGTCTACTAGTAATTTATCAATAAAAGGCATACTTCCATCTCCTTTGATCCAAGTACCCCTATTTCCCATAAATCCATGAACGAATATTATAAGGTTTTTTGATTCGGAGTTCTTATGAATTATCTCCAACATAATAAATAATTGCTACTTTTTTAAATTTTTCTAATTTATGATATTTTTTTGAAAAAAGTTTGATAATAAAATGAAATGCGAATAAATGTAAATGATTTATATTGAAATCAAATTATTTGTGCGTTCCAGTCAACGTTAAATTTCTATTTTCAGATGGCCAAAACTGGTTTAGGTATGTGATTCTTTTATTACATTAGTTATAGATGAACTGAAAACACATAATCTGATGTTTGATCTTGGAAAACTTTATATCCCTACCATTCTTTCGTTTGATCCATCAAGCAAAACAATTTCTTTTACATTACCTGAATTTTTTACGAAAGAGCATTTTGAGCATGTTTAATATTCATTAGAGCTTAATATTTTAGGCTCTGATGCCATTATTTATTATTATGGTGAAGATGACACCTATTTATCTCAGGTGTTAGATTTGGATGAAGAATATATTGCTGCCGGATCTTTGGAGTATGAAAGTTTCGGGGCAATCCAAGAAAAAGCCTTAAAACAATTAGAGCATTTTATACTCGATCCAAAAACAGA
>NZ_JBLXIB010000027.1:0-11300 GCF_048269745.1 Zunongwangia sp.
CGGTTCATATAACCTTACTCCTCTCTTTTGTTCTTTCTGGTTAACTATCAAAATTTAGAGAATTTAAACTTAAGACGGTTAATCGCAAATAAGCGGCTATTAGATAAAATTGTGTAATTTTAGAAAACAAGCAAGAAAAGGATAAACCGACAAATTCGAGTCCTTACTCCCGCAACTTGCGATAATCGAGAACGTTACCCAACATTTGATGAAACAAAAGTTCTTAATTATAATTTCCATTTTATTGTTGACTTCAAGTTGTCAGAAAAAACGAAATCTTGATGGAAATTATTTTACTTGTCAAAATGGAGAATATACCGAAGTATATTTCAAAAATGATTCGATGAGAATTGCATCGGACAACGATTGGATTAAACTATCTGAATGGAGAAAAATAGATGTTAAATATGATTCACTATTCTTTACGACATTCGGGGAATGGAAAAACTTTTCGAAAGCTAAAATTAAATATTTAGAAGGAAATAAAATTCAATTATGGATTTTTGAAACTGGAGAAAATATTTACCTTAAACCTATTAATGAAAAACTGAATTTTAAAATAAAAAAAGATTTCTGGTATGGGTTTCACGATAGAAAAATAATTCAAATTGTGAACAATATAAAAAAACGTTGGGTAACAACGGCTATAATTCATTGCTGCTGACTTTCCTCTCGGAAAGTCTTCGCAAATTTGTTATCTTCGGTCTACAGCGGAAAATCATAGCGGATTTTCTCGCAACGAAATCCTAGCCAACCCCGTTGTGCGTAAGCTAAAAAGACAAAAACGAAAATGAAATACGGATACACAATAATCTATGTCGAGAGTGTAAAAGAAACAATTGAATTTTACGAAAAAGCATTTGGATTTCAACAGAAATTTGTAACACCCGAAAATGATTACGGAGAATTGATTTCAGGAGAAACGACAATTGCCTTTGCTTCAATTGAATTAGGCCAATCAAACTTCAAAAAAGAATTTGTATTAACTAACGGAACTGAAAAGCCATTTGGAGTCGAAATGGCATTCGTGACGGAGAATATTGAATCCGATTTTAAAAAAGCTATTGAAATGGGAGCGAACGAATTTGAACCTTTGACAGAAAAGCCTTGGGGATAGAAAGTAGGCTATTTGAGAGACAATAATGGCTTTCTAATTGAAATTTGTACTCCAATTAAAATGGACAAATGAAAAACCTGAATAAATATGTTTCGATTTATCAAAACCAGATTAAAAAGGGAGACATATTAATTGCTTACAATGAATTAGTCAAATTCCTTATGAATTTAAGAACGACATTCATTAAAAGACTTTCTGAAAAATATTCATTTTCAGGAATTCTTCATGGATATTTGGACTACACATATTTCTACTATTCAAACGATTTTTTGAAAACTAAAAAACTAAAACTCGGACTAGTATTAAATCACTTAGAAATGAGATTTGAGGTTTGGCTGCTTGGCAATACGAAACCGGTTCAAAAGAAATATTGGGAACTATCAAAAAGCACAAAGTGGAACAATAACAAAGATGAAATGCCGGAATACTCAATTCTAGAAACGATTTTGGTTGAAAAGCCTGATTTTAACAATTTGGACAAACTAACGGAACAAATAGAAACCAAAATGATTAAGGCTTCGGAAGAAATATTGGACTATCTAAAAACTTTAAATTGACTGAAATCAAACAAAAAGCCTAAAAAAGCCTACGACAACACGGTATATAGCAAATAGGGCGTTTAGTGGTTTACGAAAGTTCAGTACTTTTTACCAACACCGCCAAATCGTTGATTTGGCTTTTAAAATGAATAAGATAAAAACGAAATACAACGCTTTGGCTCAGTGCAATCTTGAAAGTTTATCGCTTTCTACTGCCCTACTTGCCATATACTAACCGTTGTGCATAATACTGACAAACTAAATTGGGATACACTTTAAAAGCATATATCGGAAAAGAAGAAAACTTGAATCCTATACTTAAAAAATATAGTGAATCGCAAAAAGTTAGCTTAAAAGGAGGAATTTATATGATTCCAATGACTGATGAGTTATTTGATGAAATAAATGAAATGGAATCTTCATCTGGAATCGCAACGTTTGAATTTCTAACTGAAAATATTGAACAAAAAACAATTGAAACGATTGGAAATCGAGAATTAGCATATGTTGAATCCGAATTTTTCGGAGGTCAAGGTGGACATATTGGAGTTATATGGCGAAATGGGAAACGAGATTTTTTGACTGAATCGGACAAAAGCTCTATGAATAAAATTTTGAAATTATTAGGAGTTAAAAGGTCTTTATTAAAAGACGAATTCGATACTATTGGACTAGCTGAAAATCGACATACTGAAGATTGGATTGAATAAAGTACTATGCACAACACGGTGTATAAAACATAGCTAATAAGTTCTAAACCGAAAGGTCTGTGTATATTTAGAAAGTCCGCAAAATTTTTAATTTAGCTTTTAAAAACTGATAATTTAAAAACATAATATGAAAAAAATATTATTTCTAATTACTCTAATCTCTCAAACAGTAGTTTATGGACAGGATTGTGATTGTACGTCAAATTTTGAATGGGTAAAGGAAACTATCGAGGAAAATGATGCTGGATTTCAATTTGTCATAGACAAAAAAGGGGAAGAGGCCTACGAGCAGCATAACAGAAGAATTAAAGATAAAATATCGAAATTAGAAAACTCTGATGGATGTGTAGATGCTATTAATAAATGGCTTGCTTTTTTTCGTTCAGAGCATATATCTTTTAAAAGAATAAACAGTGTACAACCTCAATCAGAAAATAAACCAAGTAATCAGGAGATTATTGAGAGTTATAAAGACTGGCAAAAAGTAGAAATCGACCTCGATGAATTCAAAAAGTATTTATCAAATAAAGAACAGCCTGATTTTGAAGGTATATGGGCTACAGGGTCTTACACTATAGGAATAATAAAAAAAGAAGATAAATACCTTGGTTTTATCATTGAGGCTGATGGCGTGTATTGGACTCCAGGTCAGGTAAAATTTATAATTAATAAAGACTTTTCTTCCACTTATTATATGAGAGACCACTCCGCTCAAAATATCGAGTTAGTCGAGTTAATAGGTAACAATTATATAGAAACTGGGATAATTACTCTTAAAAGAATTTCCCCAGACACAACTACTGAACCAGAAATTGAAAGATATATGAAAGCTATATCAGCTGAAAATCCATATTTTGAAAAAATAAATAATGAAACTACATTATTAAGAATACCAAGATTTTGGGGCCCAGTAAGGCAAAAAATTGATAGCGTAATTAATGCTAATAGAGAGACAATACTTTCAAGCCCCAATCTTATAATAGATCTAAGAAACAATGGTGGTGGTAGTGATAGAAATTACCGAGAACTTATTCCATTCTTGTATACCAATCCAATACGAGTGGTAGGCGCTGAATTTTTATCGACTCCATTGAATAATCAAAGGATGCTGGATATCGTAAATAAAGATTTATATGGTTTGGATGAGGAAGTTAAAAAATGGGCTCAGAAATCTTATGATACCTTATCAAAGCACATTGGAGAATTTGTAAATTTAGATGAAAAACCAGTTAGGGTGACCACTTTGGACACTGTTTTGGAAAACCCTAAAAATATTGGAATAATTATAAATGAAGGGATTGGCAGTACCACTGAACAGTTTTTACTTGCTGCTAAACAAAGTAAAAAAGTAAAACTATTTGGAACAACTACTATGGGAGTTCTTGATATTTCAAACATGTATTTTGTAAAGTCGCCTTGTAAAGATTATGAGTTGGGATACAGTCTCTCTAAAAGTATGCGAATCCCTGAAATGACCATTGACGATAAGGGTATCCAGCCTGATTTTTATATTGATAAGGAAATCCCAAAATACGAATGGATAAAATTTGTAACCGAAATATTGAATGAATAAAGCCAGTAGGTAACAAAGTATAAGCGCTAATTACTCGCAACCTCGTAACTATGCTTATACTAACCGTTGTGTGCAAGCTGAAAATATAAACAGTGTGAATAACATAAATAAAAGTTAATACAGATAATGAGATATATATTTCTATTTACATTTTTGTTGTGCGTAGACTATTGTTCAGCACAAGTTGACCAAAGCGACAAGCAAAGGCTCATTGTTACTACCGATCTTGGAGGCACAGACCCCGATGACATCCAATCTATGATTCATCTTTTGGTTTGCTCTAACGTAATAGACATTGAAGGCCTTGTAAGCTCCCAAGTTTGGATGGACGATCCTGACAAGACCGACAAGATAATTGAATCTATAAATTGGTATGAAGAAATATTACCCAACTTAAAAAAGCACGCCCAAGGATATCCCAATGCAAACTATTTAAAGTCAGTCACTAAGCGAGGCCAAGCGAAATCTAATATGTCTGGTGTCGGTAAAGGCAAAGACTCTCCAGGCTCAGAACTGATTATTTCTGTAGTTGACAATAAAGAAGATAAACGACCGGTATGGATTTCTGGATGGGGAGGCATGAATACTCTTGCACAAGCCCTGTGGAAAGTAAAGAATACTCGAAGCAAAAAAGAACTAAGAGAATTCATAAAGAAAATTCGGATTTACGATGTGCTTGGTCAAGATGATGCGGGTGCATGGATTGCAAAAAGCTTTCCTGACATTGTTTATATACGCAACAAAAAAATCTATGGATGGGCTCCATCTGACGAATGGACTAAGAAAAATGTTCAGAACATAATGCCATTAGGACAATATTATCCTGATAGGGTATGGGCAACGGAAGGCGATACACCTGCTTTTCTTTTTGTATATGCCAATGGATTAAACGCACCAGAACATATAGATTACGGAGGATGGGGTGGTCGATTTTCCACAGAAAAAATAAGTGGAATACGCGGCATGGATTTTATTGTCAAGAGTGGTAAAGATGAAACACAATATGACCCTTATTACATGTACGGCAGTACAGAAGAAGGCATTGACGCCATAAACAAATGGAAACAACACATTTTTAATGATTTTGCAGCCCGTATGTTGTGGACTACCACAGAAAACTATTCTGCTGTAAACCATCATCCGGTGGCTATTGTAGACGATAGCTCATTGAAAGTTATAAATAAAAAAGCTATCTCTGGAGATTCTTTGATATTTGATGCTTCGACATCAAATGATCCTGATGAGAATACGCTGGATTATAAATGGTCGGTTTATAATGAACCAAGTTCATATAAAGGTGCAATAACAATAGAAGAAAGTTCTTCATCGACATGTAAAATACTTTTACCTTCTGAGGCGTCAGGCAAGACAATACATCTTATTTTAGAAATAACTGACAACGGCACTCCAGCTTTGACTGCGTATAGACGAATTGTAATAAATGTAGACAAAGAAGAATAACTAAATGCCAGCACACAACACAGTGTAAAAACAATTGCTAGGTCTGTATTCATCGGAAAGTCCTGCGGACTTTACTAACGTTGTTTTTCTTTTTCTATCTTACAGACTAAACCACGCAACTGTTCTTACACCAACCGTCGTTACAGCACATATGACCAAAAAACTAACATTTGTCATAATCTCAATATTTCTGCTTTTAATTAGCTGTGATAAAAAGCAGACTGAATTGGAATTTGAAAAGTCTGTTGCGAATGAAATTTTTCCTGCATTACTTGATTCTGTATTCCACGATACAAGATTGGCACCACCACCAAATTCTGAATGGAGTGATTAATAACGTTTTGGGTGGTTTACAGTCTGTCGAAATGGTAATCTATTCATTAAATTTTGGCGATGTTCAGCAAGTAGGATGGCCAAATGCATTTGAATTGCTTTTAAAAACTTGTAAAGAATTGGAAAAAAGTGATGTTGACGGTATAGTTTTATGTGCCAATACAGCACATTTATTTACGGATGACATTCAGGAACAAATCAACCAATCATTAATATTATAACCGCAACGGCAAAAAATATTCGTGCTAAAGGCATTACCAAAGTCGGTCTGTTAGGCACCAAGTTCACGATGGAAATGGGGTTTTATCAATCCAAACTGAACGAATTTGGAATAGAAGTCTTAACACCTAAAAAGCCTGAAGACTTAGACCGTATTCAACACATTGTAAAAGAAGAACTAGGAAAAGGTTTAATGAAAGAAAGCTCAAAACAGGAATTTATCCAATTTTCAAACCATCTTATTCGGCAAGGCGCTCAGGGCATCGTTTTAGGCTGCACCGAAATTCCGTTACTGATTAACGAGCATGATTTTGAATCAATTCCTGTGTTTGATACTACCAAAATTCACGTACAGGCCATTTTGGATTTTATATTAAATTGAAATTAACGTAATGAAAAGTGTTCTCTGTCCATTGGTATATAGCATCGATTAAAGAAATCAGTTTTCGTCATTTCATTGAGAATAAACTCCCGATTTTCAGTACACGGACTCACTGATTCCAAATGCGTGATAATTATGGTGATTTCAGGAAAAGTAGCCGCAAGTGATTTAAGGTGTTCCACCGACATTGTTACCGGTTCCCCAATCGCAAAAGTGGCTGCTCCACCGGCTACCACCACATACCTTGGTTGGTACGTACGAATGCTGGATTTTACAGCATCACACCAAATAGTATCCCCGGCAAAATAGATGCTTTCATTTTTGGATAAAAATACAAATCCATTCACCACGCCCATTTTTTCCTCTATGGCACCTGTACCGTGTTTGCCTTCCGTAAGTACGATTTCAATCCCTTTAAAATGGATGGATGAAGTTACAGGAATGACCTTCGTAAAACCATAAGCCACCATTGTTTTTGCAATGATATCCGGACAAATGATGGTAAGGTTTTTATCCAAAAGTTCAACTGCTGCTGCATCCCAATGATCAGGATGAAGATGGGTAACCACTACCGCATCTAGCTTTTGGAGCTGTTTTTTCAATTCTTTACCCGAAAAAGGCAAGTCAACCAACGGATTTGCTCGGGGATCTTCAGTATACGGAAAAGCCCCAAACGATGATTGTTCCCCCAACATAGGATCCACTAAAAATTTTATGTTGTAAATGCTCACTAAAACCGTAGCATTACGCCATAACTGAAATTCCATAACAATAGGTTTGAATGCTTCTGCCAAAACTGAAAACAGCCGATTTACGCAGAGCTTTTTATTAAATTATCACTAAATTAGAAGGTCGCAAGCAGATCTTAAAGAAGTTTACGTTTAGGTAACCCATTTAATTTTTTGATGATGAATTATACCGAGTTCGAACAATGTGGATTAAAACGCAGTATGGAGGTACTGTCGGGAAAATGGAAACCCTTGATTTTACACCACCTCTTTCACGAGAAAGAAATACGCTTTATCGAATTATGGCGTAAAATGCCGCGGGTTTCCAAAAAAGTGCTGCTGGAGCAATTGCGACAAATGCATGCGCATCGTATTGTAGAGCGAATAGAACGAAATGGTTTTCCGCCACAAGTTGCTTATCGACTTCATCCAGATACAAAATCTTTAGGTCCCGCCTTGCAAATGTTAGAGACTTGGGGAAAAAGCCGATAGTTTAAATTTTCTAATGAGGATGCATCAATTTTGTGGAGACGGCAACCCTATTTAAAAAATTCATATGATTGATAGCGATAATGATTTGAGCGATTTCATTTTTGCTGAATAACGTACTCATCTTATCATACGTATCATCGGTAACTCCAGCTTCGGTTATTTTGGTAATTTCTTCCGTGAGTTTTAATACGGCTCTTTCTTTTTCAGAAAACAACGGACTTTCCTGCCAGGCGGATAAAGCGAATATCCTACGCTCGGTTTCTCCAAGTTTCAGGGCGTCTTTTGTATGCAAATCAATACAAAAAGCGCACTTATTGATTTGAGAAGTCCTTATTTTAATGAGTTCCCTAAGCTGTGGATCTAAAGAAGTATTAGCCAAATAGTGTTCAATTTCAATAATCAATTTCCAGCATTCCGGTTCCAGGGCTTTAATATTGATGCGTTGTTGAGGGTTAAAAGTTGTAGACATAATGTTTAAATTTTGTGTTAGTAAATCCGATTTTTCGATAGAGGTGTTGTGCACTTTTATTGTCATTGCCCGTTAAAAGCCAAACTTGATGGCGGTGGGTTTCCTGGGAAAATTTTAAAACACGTGTTAGTAATTGGGAAGCCACGCCCAAACCCCGAAATTTTTCTGATATAAACAGATCATTTAAGATCCATATTTTTTCTAGTTTGATGGTGGAGAATGAAGGGAAAAGCTGCGTGTAACCTACCAGCTTGTCTTCCAGAATAGCTACAAAAATGACACTGTTTCCCTTGTCCATTCGTTCTTTCAGAAAGCTTTTTACTTCCTCTGTGTTTGATTCTTGCTGATAGAACTTCCTGAAATTATTCATCAAAATCACCAGTGATGGTATATCCGTATGTGTTGCCTTTCGTATAATCATCTGTAGGTTATTTTTTAACGGCTAATTTTTGATGGAGAAACGTATCCAAACTTGCAATAGCATAACCTATAATGAGAGAAATGACCAGTATAAAAAGGGATAGCACTGTAATTTCAAAACCCGAAGAAAACCAGGTGATCAATCCCAAAAAGTAAGCCGGCACCGTATTTAAACGTTTCATTTTTGAAATGTAGAAAATACCGATCATAGCGATAAATACCGCTAAAGGAAAACCAAATTCCCCGATAAATGCTGAAAACCAAATCCCTGTATATTGAATAAACATCCCAATGAGGATTCCAGAAAATTGTTGAATCAGAATGGTAAAGGCAGTTTTAAGGTTAGTGCCAAAAAGATGATAACTCACCCAAGCGATAAAGATCACCCAGGGCGGTAAGCTAAAATAGGAAGCTATAAAAATAGCTAAAGCTCCCGTAAATCCTAACGATAAGGCCTGTTTTAAATTAGTCATAGTAATCTCGTTTTAGGGGAACAAAGATTACCAGAAACAAACAGCAAATTCTTAAACTGGTTTAAGAAAACTCTTTTCTGCGGATTTCACTTAAATATTCGGGCGTGAAGCCTAAAAATGAAGCGATAAGGTATTGGGGAGCCCGTTGAATAAATTCGGGAAAATTATCCCTAAAGTGGTAATATAAATCTTCCCGTGAATGCTCATACAGCAGTTTTATTCGGTATTGCGAAGCCGCGAAAGCACGTTGAAAAATCAGATGGAAATACCGCTCTAAAATCGGAAATTCTTTGAGCAGGGCTTCTTTAGCATCGGCACTTAATACCAAAATTTCACTGGGTTCTACTGTTCGGATGCTGAAGTTGGATCTATTTCTATTAGAAAAGGCAGCAAAATCGGTAGTCCACCAGTTTTCCAAGGCAAAATCAATCGTTTGTTCCGTGCCATTTTGCTTGGTATATAAAACCTGTAAACAGCCTTTGTTGACGAAAAACAGGTCTTGACAGATGGCCCCCTCTTTTAATATGTCTTTTTTCTTTTTAAAAACTTTAGTTTCAAAAAAATTATCCATAGTGCTGAGGTTGGTATCCCTAACCTCCACAAATTTTTCTATATGATTTATCAAAGCTGCTAGCATACCTTAAAATCTGATATTAGTTGAAAAGCTTTTTATGCCTGGCACCCCAGTCACTCAATTTTGACCAGAGAGGGATTAATTCGATGGCGATCGGGGTAAGCTCATAATCTACTCTGGGAGGCACTTCTGCATAAACGGTACGTTTTAGCAATCCATCTTTTTCAAGCTCACACAGCTGTAAGGTTAACATTCGTTCCGTGATTTTAGGGATCAACCTTCTAATCTCACTAAAGCGTAATTTACCGTTTTCCAGTTTGCATAGAATAAGCAACTTCTATCTGCCACCAACTTTACAAACCGCATAAGTTAAATCACATTCCATGATGGTTTTTTCGTTGAGCCTATTGGTTGAATTTTCTTTTCGCTTTCCCATTACTTACAAAATTGTTAGTACCATACAATTAGCTGTATACCCTACAAATTTATAGCATTCATTTTAATTTCATTGGTGAATTATAAAAATCCTTATTAATGAAAAAATATGCCTATATCGGTTGCCTTGGATTAATAGGAGTAATTACTACAGAGTTTGGAGTGATTGGAATCTTACCACAAATTGCGACGCACTATGAGATAAGTATTGATCGTGCCAGACTTCTATTAAGGGCTTTTGCACTAATCATCGCATTAACGGGACCTTTTATGACCCTGCTTGCCTCTGGGTTGGATCGAAAAAAAAGTACTGTTGCTTTCTATCTTATTATTTGTTATTACCGGAGTGATTTCTTCCTTTTCCCCGCCATTTTGGTTATTGATGTTGGTCAGGATTTTACCCGCTTTTTTGCAACCTGTTTATATAGCAACGGCACTTTCGGTAGCGGTATCTCAAGGCAATAAAAAGAACGAAAATGAATTAATGAGTATTGTTTTTAGCGGGGTAGCCATTGCGATGGTGACTACCGTTCCTTTTGCTACGTATATCGCGAGTTTATTTTCCTGGGAATATTCGTTTTATATACAATCGGTGATCAGTATCATCGCATTCATTGCCATATTTACTGTTTTACCTCCTATGCCCGTCAAAGAAAAGAAGTCGTATGGCAGTCAGCTAAAAATATTGAGAAAACCCACTTTTATTGCAAGTACCGCAATGAATTTCTTTATGATAGCCGCTTGGTTTTCTATCTACAGCTACTTTGCAGATTATCTAAACAGAGCTAAAAATATGTACAATACGATGGTGAGTTATATGATATTTGTATTTGGGGGCATTGGAGTACTCGCGAATTGGGTGTCCGGAAAAATGCTGGATAAAAATATCACCAAAACCACAGCTTTCTTTTTGTCGGGAACCATCCTGATCCCGATAATGCTTCATTTTTCAGGAGGAAATACAATAGCAACAATTGCGGTTATAGGAATCTGGGGATTTTTGTATTCTCCAAGTATTTTAAATGCTTCTACTTATATGATTTCGTCTGCACCTGAATCCTTGGAATTTGCGAATAGTCTTGCCACTTCATTTGGAAATTTAGGAATCACTTTAGGAACAACGGTAGGCGGTTGGCTCATCGCTACAAAAATTGTGGTTTATACTCCTTGGCTGACATTGTTTTTTGGTATACTGGCTTTACTTATGATGGGGATAAGAAGTTTGTTGGAGCGAGGGAAGCGTACTTGAATTGTAGAGAGGATTCAATTTGGATTTTGATGTAGAATAAAAAATCAACTAAAAGTTAATTACACTATCTAGGGCATCATCAGCATCTTTATGGATAAAGTTTGCCTGATAATTTATCGTAGTGGT
>NZ_JBLXIB010000028.1:0-9751 GCF_048269745.1 Zunongwangia sp.
CCGACACAACCTTTGCGCTCCTTACTCTTGCGGGACGCTCAATCGCCACTGGGGCTAGTACTTCAAAAGCGGAAAAGCCCCAACACCATCGCCTTCCGCTATTCCTCTTTTGAAGTATCATCGGACTCATCTTTTTTCTTTTCTTTTTTTAATGCCTTTATGATCTTACTGACAGGGAGGACTTGTAATAAGGATTTCAATTCCTTATTTACTGCCTGCATCTTTTCAGTTGGCATTATCCAGTAAGCCACCAGAACCAGTAAAAAAGTCATACAGAAAATTGCTGCTACAATCATGATTTTTAATTTTTATTTACTTCCAGGCTTTCAACTTGTCTCAACATTCGATTTTGATTTTAAAACTGTTCAAGCCATAATTTTTTTTAAATACAACCCTTTTAAGATTTTTGAACGTTCAACTTTTTAAAAAGCTCGTAAACCTTTATGAGCGAAGGTATCAACCAACATTCAAAAAAGGTGTGACATTAATTTTCCCAATATAGTTTACGCTGTTATTTCACAAAAGGACACTTTTTATGAGCCTGTTTTTTGAGAAGTAAAATGACCGCTGGATTGTGGTTCCAGAGGTCAGATTTTTCGTTTTTAAAAGTTGGAGATTGATGTGGCTGAAGCGTGGGAGATCTTCAGCTTTTAAAAATGATAGGCTAACGCCGATTGAGTGTCCCGGAGTGGCACAAGGATTTTCAGTCCTTTGGTCGCTCAAAATAAATCCTGAGCTAATGTTTTTGCCGTACTTAAAGGTTAATGGTATTTTTGCAATTCACTAAAAATCAAAAACATGAACGTATACATTGACATTTATAAAAATAGAACCGAGGACTGGTCTGATCCATGTTATGGAGGAACTTATATGCCCTTTAATGAACTTCCCAAAAAAGGAGATATTATCGAAGACCTTTACATCGTTCCTTCATTTGCCAGTAACAATAAAGATCTTAAAAATGTACCAGAAGGCAGTTTCGAAGTTTTATGCGAGCCTTTTCCTATCGCGGATAACCCCTTTAATTGCTCCCATAAAATTATGGTCTGTAGTTCCGAGCTATAATTTTAGTTCAGATGTGTGCGGTGGGCGTAGTCGGATATTTTACATAATGGCGTTATGGCTTTCAGGGCGAAGCGTACCCAAAGGGCTTGAACCATAACTACCCGTTATGTAAATATAGCTTGGGGTAAATAGCAATAAAAAACCTCCGGGAGATCCCAGAGGTTCTTAAAAAGCTCGCATAAGTAGCTTTACTCATTGTCCTATCCTCCTGGAGGGTAAGGATCATTTCCGTAGGTACGTTCTTCCTGGAACTTTCCATCCATTTTATGGATGATCACCTGGCTGTTACCCTGGTTCTTAGCCATTCCAGTCGTTTTACTTACTGTTTCGGCTTTGGTATTTGCCACTACAGAAGCTCTTTGACCTCCTTGTGCTTTCCCTTTCCAGGTACCGTCCGGATTTTGAGTTACATGATAAATTTTTCTTTTACTCATGATCTTCAATTTTAAAATCTCTACCAAAAGGGAGAGACTATTCCCTTTAAAGACTTTTAACTTTTATTTCCGGATAGCTCTTGTTAGCTTTGTTTTTCCACTACAAGGAACAAGAGTTCCAGAAACGCAGGCCTAAAAGACTTTTTCAAAGGCCTGTTTTTGTTTATACTACTCTTACAAATTTAAGCACATTTTCACTTGATTCCTCGCCGAGTTATTCACACTAATCAACAGTATAATTGTTAATTAATCGGCTTGTTTTATATGGATAAATTCTTATAGGAGAGTAGCTTTCACAAAGATACGGCTATTTTCAGATTTGGTCAAAAATGTAAAATTTCAGTTTACCGTAGGCTTCATATGTCATTGGATTTTAAATCCAACGTATAAACAAAACGACCCCTGGATGCTTCCAGAGGTCGGGATTATAGAGATTTCAATTTGTATTACTTTCTTCGCTTGCGGATGGTTTCAGGATCTCGGCTGGTATGCAGCACCCCAAAAACAATAATCCGTTTCTTTTCTTCTTCCACGATATAAAAGATCGCATACGGAAAGCGTTCTACCAGAGACTGTCGTAGTTCTTTATATTTTCGCTGGTAATGTTCCGGGAACTCACCAATATAGTCAATCTCTTTACTAACTGCTGCTTTAAATTCCTCACCAAGATTTGCCTTCTGGTCGTTATACCATTTTTTGGCTGTCCGTAAGTCTTTATGAACTACAGGCAGTAACTTAATCGTATAGCCCATTACCAGTCTTTCTTTACCTCCTGCCAGTCCAGCAGGTCATCAGGATTGTCGGCATAACTTTTCAGTCGTTTGTCCAGCTCTTTCTTATGGGCTGGGGAGATTCGCTGCTGCGCTTCTTTCTCGCGCTTGAGCACACGTTCCAAAGCCTCGATGACACTTTCCTTTTCGACGGTCATCAGCTCTTCTATAAAGTGGTATTTTCTTGCTGATAAATCCATAGCAGTTCTCTTTTTACTTCGATAAAGATACAATTTATGCTCCATAATTTTATGTTATTTTAAAGGATGGAAGGTATTGACGATCTCATGCAGGTTTTCCAGATCATCCTGCACGTATTTTTCAGTTGAACTAATGTAACGATGCCCGGCCATATACTGCACCTGTCGCAGGTTATACCGCTTAAGCCAGTTGACGATAATACTGGATCGTAGCTGCCCATAACTGCAGATCTTACGATTGTATTTTTTTAGGTTTTTAATGATCCTGCCCGTAATGGTATGAAGCTGATCAAGGCTCCCATAAATTAACTGTTCGCTATTGCCGGTGTTAATCTTTCGAGCCAGGTAAGGACGGGTTTCATGTAAATAGTCCATCAGTTCCATGATCTGTACGGGTTGTAATTTTAGGGTTCTCGAGTTGCTCCTTCGGGTACCAGGGATGTCTATTTTCCCTTTGCGGAGTTGCAGGTATTCTTCCTGCAGGCGGTAGAGTTCTACGGCGGTAATGCCCTGGAACACCATAAAACCAAGTACCACTTTATCCCGCAGCTTAGCAGCTTTAAAAAAAGTATCGTGATGCCCGATCTCATAACTATAGTATAGATCTTCCAATTCTTCTTCGCTAAGTAAATTGCTGATCACTTTAGTACGGGCACCCCGGATAGTCACCTGCTCTGCCGGGTTGTTTCCTATTTCGCCCTGATCGATCAAATAATCATAATAGAGCTTTACCGCCCGAAGTTCATTATTGACCGAACTACGCTGATAGCTTTTCTCGGTTTGCAGGTATTTGGCATATTGCAACAGGCTGCCGTAGTCCAGTTGGGTTTCGGTTAGACCGTACATCTTTAACCAACTTTTAAAACGTTTGATCCGCAGGTTGTGGACCGTAATGGTACTTTGGCTATACTGGTTTTTGGTTAGATAATATTCATAACCCCGTGGCGAGTCGCCACAGACTTTTAATTTATTCATAGTCCATTTTTTGATTATCCCTTGGCATTGCCAAGTGGGTATAAATTTGAGTCGATTCTAATGAGGTATGACCTAAAAACTGGCTCACGGCTTCGATAGCTACGCCTTCTTCCAGTAAATGTGTAGCAATGCTATGACGCAGTTTGTGCGGGGTAATACGCTTTTCGGTAATTTCAGGATCACCGGCAGCTCTGATGATCTCCCGTAGGCGAAGCTTAAAACTCTGACCGCCCATCCTATCTCCCTGGGCATTTACAAAAAAGGCTTCCTGAGCTGATGATTTATAAAAGAGTGGTCGGGCATCATAGCGATACTCTTCCAGAATACGAAGGTTATACATATTCAGCGGCACAAAACGTTCCCGGCTGTTTTTGGCTTTACGTATCAGGATACGCTCCTTATCAAACAGTACATCATCCAGATCAAGCTCTACGGCTTCGCCACGGCGCAACCCGCAACTATACAAGACCACCAGTATGGCTTTGTCCCGTATCCGGATGTGTTCCAGCTGGCTGCTATAGTCGGTCGCCTCGAACAAGGATTTTATTTCCGGTTGGGTGACGATATCGGTCAGGCTCAGTCGCTCGTTCTTTTCAAAACGAAGATGGATAGGCAGGGCTTTGGCGTGATATTTTTTCAGGTATTCATTAAAGCGTTTCAGGGCACTGATATGCCCGTTGAGTGAAGGGTTGCTCAGTGCACCACCATAATTTTCATTGGGCCGTTGTTTCAGGTAATCGTAATAATCAATAATGTCTTTCCGGGTGATGGTATGCAGGCTGTCAAGACCGTGGCCTTCCAACCAGTAGAAGAACTCCTGTAAAAAAACAGGCGAGTATTTTACGATCCCAGAGCTATAGCCTAAAATATCCAGCCATTCTTTAAAGGATAACAGCAGGGCTTTGTAACTCCGGTTGGTCAGTTTTAATTTTTTCATCGGTATCCTTTTTGGAAGCTTTCCCGGAACAGGCGGGTTAACTCGTTGTTTTTGTTTTGGTTGAACGTTCCACTTTGGTGGTGGAACGCTCTGGAACATCGGAACGGTTTTCGGTAAGGTCTATTTTAAGCAGGCACTCCTGCAGGGCTTTGGTAATGGTGGCTTCCAGTTCTTTATATTCATCGGGATTAATGATCTCATAGGTGTTCTTCGTTCCTGTTTTCGATCTTACTTTTTTCAGGTAGTAGTTATCCAGTAATTGTTGATGATAGCGCCACTGGGTGGTCTTTTTAACCTTTAATTTTCGTCGCACTTCCATTGCGGTAAAACTGGTGCGCTCTTCACTGACTAGGTATTTTTTGAGTTCTTCCAGATAATTCCGGCAGGCTCCCGTAATGCTATCGGATTTTCTAAGCAGTACTTCGGTGATCAGTTCATTGGCTTCCCGGATATCTTCCAATGTAGTTTCGATATAATATTCTCCTGTTTGGGTGTCGACCTTCGACTCCCGTTGGAACTGTTTGTAAAAAGTGATCGCTGAGATGAATTGCAGGTAATGGCTATTGGTACGCCTGGGTTTAAAAACCGATTGGGGAAGTTCCAGGTATTCCGCATATGGGTTGATCACTTTGATGGGTTGCAATGCCCGTTGTACATTGCGCAGCAGCTCTGCTGCTTTTAACTGCTGGTCTTCATTGACCTTTCCTGCGGATTGTAACCTTTGATGATGCATAATCCGCTGATCTTGTTCGCTGCTTTCATCGATGTAAAGTAAAAAACTACGGTTGCTGTTATCTTCATACACGCTTTCCCGGGTGGTACAGCCTGCCACGCTAACCGGGCCTTCCACGGTAAGGTGCACCGTTTTGGTCGTGCCTTTCACATCTTTATGCACCACGGTTTTGGTAATCTTCTTTTTGGATTGCAATTCCCGAAGCGGGTAAAGTACAGATTCCGCACCGTCCATATCTTCAATCAAAATAAGTTTATGTTGCAGTTCGGTTCTGTTGAAGTAATAAAAAGCATTAGCAGAGAGTACCGTGATTTCTATTTTATCTTCCTGCGGGATCAGCTCGGCCACCTTGCTTTGCAAATGCGTTTTCCCGGCTCCCGAACTGCCCAGGCTGATACAGTGCAACGGGTTACTGGTTTTTCGACTGGTAAAGATCAGGTACATCAGCAGCCGGTTTTCAGTTTCACCAATGACCCCACTTTTGCCAATGAGTTCATTGGTCTTGCCAAGCAGGTCTTTTTTCTTCAAAAAAGTTTCAGCTTCTTTTTGATCAGCAGGGGTTAGTATTTTTTGTTCCGAACCGCTTTGTTCTTGTTCTAATAACAAGAAGCGGTAATTCTCCAAAGCTTTGGTGAGTTCCTGCAAAGTGCGCCTTATGATGCTGGTACCCATCTCCAGACGTTCGGCTATTTTACGTACCAGTTTCTCCACCTGGTTATCATTGTACAAGTCCAATGAGTGCCGAAGTACGTTATGTCCTTCCGGTTTTTGTACCGAGAGCGTAATACGCAGAGTTTCCAGTTTGATGGTTTTTATCCCGCCCAGGATATGGATTTCAAGGTATTCTGTGATGTATTGGTAATTGTGCTCGTGGGTCGTATCCAGGTTGTTCATAAGTTTGTTTTCTGACCTATTTATCACAAATCTATAATATTGGTCAGATTAAAACAAGTTTTATCTATCTTTGTTGTGATACTTATATCAGCTATATTTGCTTTATCCGCTGGATATATAGCATTTTAACGACATTTAAGTATGACTTTAGGAGCACACATTCTTAGCCTGCGCAAGGCCAAAAAGCTTTCCCAGGGAGATCTGGGTAAAAAAATAGGGACCTCCGGGGATATTATCGGAAGGTATGAACGCGGGGAAGTAACCCCTTCTATTGATGTGGCAGCCAAGATGGCCGATGCCCTCGAAGTAAGCCTGGATTTTTTGATCGGTAAAGTGGACCAGGAACTCGACCAGCACCTGCTTAAGCGCTTGATCGAGGTACAGCAGATGGGAGAAGATGATAAAGAACATATTCTTTATACTTTAGATGCTTTGATCAAAAACGTGAAATTTAAGTCTATAGCCTAAGACCAATTATATTATGAGTACAACAGCAACCAAACCAAGCCATATAGGACGTAAAATTGCCCGCATTCGTGAACTGCGAGGTATGAAGCAGGAGACTCTCGCCGAAGAACTGGGCATATCCCAGCAAAGTGTTTCGCATATTGAGCAGAGCGAGACCTTAGAGGATGATAAGCTGGAACGGGTGGCTAGAGTTTTAAGGGTATCCAAGGAAGCTATAGAAAACTTTTCGGAAGAGAATATGCTTAATTTCATTAATAACTTCAACGATAATAGCGTAAACCACGGGCCACTTAACAACCACCATTGTACCTTTAACCCGCTGGATAAACTGGTAGAAGCCTACGAAGAAAACAAAAAACTCTACGAACGCCTTGTGCAGGCCCAGAAAGACAAGGTTTCGTATCTGGAGAAGCTACTCAATAAATAACTAAAAACCGCCTCAATGGGCGGCTTTTTAAATCACAATAGCCTATTCAGTCCAATTTTCAACCTCTCTAATTAATTTCCAGTGCCCTTTTTGCATTGAAAAAATACCAGATATTCCTTGATTCAGATTAGATATTCTCAAATAAAGAAGATTTTTATTTTTGTTAAATAAGGGTTTGGACACGATAATATAATCAGCTATTTCGAGGTTGTTATCTTTATTGTATTTATCTACAATCCTATCAATGGAATCCAAACTAACATTATCCCGTAAATATTTCTTTACGTCTAAAATTTCATAACCGTATTCAGATAGTTGATTTAAATCGAGCTTACGATTAGATAATATTTGTTTTTTGATATAAAGAGTGTCGTCTACATCTAAAATGTCTGATACGAACTCAATGAAATTTTGTTGTTCTTTAAAGTCATTTTCAATACTATCATAATATTTCAATGAAGGTGGTGGTAATAGTGAATAATTGGAAACTAACATTTTGCCTGTTGGCAATATATTTAGATGCAAAGTATCTTTTAAAATTGTTGAAATGGCCTGTATTTTATAATCATCGGATATTGCCGGAATATGATTTTCGGAATTCTCCTTACACTTTACATATATTACATATAGGAATACTAATGCAATAAGCGTTATAATAATATTTAGTTTTTTCATTAGTTTCGATAATTCAAAATCCTTTTTTTAATATCATTTTCACTTAGTCCTGTTTTACCTTCTTTATACATGTTTATCATGATTGGTAGAACCTTTTCTAGATAAAGTGAACCAGGTTGTCTTGCATCCATATGCTGCTTGTAGCTTGGGGTTTTAGAATTGTTATAATTCCCCTTTATATTCGAGGAATCGAATGAACAATTATCCGTTAAATCTTCTGCATAAGAATAAGCGTGCTGTATTGTCTCATGAAAAACGGTCTCTATTCTAGAAAGAATATAGAGCAGTCTTGCCATAGGGTCATCCTTGTTTTCACTATAATATTTAGCATCTTGATTATTCGTATTTAGCTGTGAGTTAATCTTAATGTCTATTATACCTTTTCCCCTATCCTCCATTAAACCTACTCCTCCTCTTAATCGGGTATTACCATTAGCCCCAATGTCTCCTTGCACATCAGAATCATTACCTTTTAAATAATTTATGTTTTCTGAATGATATACTAAATCAATTCCTTGTTGATGAAATTCTCCATCTTCTTCGTACTCATGACCAGCTATAACCTGACCAGCTTCTGCAAAATATGACAAAAATTCTATGCCCACATCCGATTGAGCAAAAGCTAAGAAGGCTTCTGCTAATTCTTGATCATAGCCATCATTGTCTTTATCTAGTATTCCTGAAACATCAACCCTCATCCCGTCGGGGTCAACGAAGAAAATAGGATTATTTAGCGCATAGGAATATGGTGTACTATTAACATAAGCTTCAGCCAATGGGTCAAGGTTCATCCATCTACCTAAATCAGGATTATAATTGCGTGCACCAAAGTCATACCAATCCAAGCTATTCCCGGAGAAGGTTTCATCCTGGAGTTCCTTCCCCCCAAAACCATAGCATTTCGCGGCATCATTACCTAGACCACTGCCCCCATCATTATAGCCCTGATGGGTCAGCCCGAAAGGATAGTAGTTTTTCTCCTGTACGATCTGAAGGTCCACAGGGTTTCCGTTGTTCTGGTTGGCATCGGTATAGCTCAAACGCACATTTCCGAGGTGGTCAACGTAATTGTACACGTAATTGAACTGACCGTTGTCATAGGAGACATAACCTTCCGGCGTACTGAAGAACTGTAGCTCATTTGAACCCGTACTAATCTTCTCATACACAAAATTCCCAGCGTAGTCGGTGGTCTTGCCCGGTACCTCTTTTCTCAGTTTAACCCCCGTGGCATCATAGGCATATTTAATGACCTGGCTGCTCGAGTTGTTGAACTTGATCTCCGTTGGTAAATTAAGATGGTTATATTCTATACTGGATATCCCCTTGTTGGCATCGGATGTCAGGTTGCCATTGGTGTCCTACTTACCGTAAAAAATTCACTAAACCGATTAACTTTTCCAGCACTTACCACCAAAAAACACAGCTTGGTTAAGTCAAAGAACGAGTTTAAATATAAATACTTTACCGGAGTTAGCCACCTTTTTTAGTGAGCGATTTAAAATATTCTATAACAGCTTCTGCTATTTTTCTAACAGATAATGATTTCAAAAATGTTTCATTATCCTTAGTGGCAAGTTTCACTTTATTCTCTGGCATCATCCAGACTAGGATCTTACTTACTATCAGGTATCCTATAAATGCTAATACAATTTCTAACATAGTATCGGGGTTTTATTTTTTTATTATTCTGTTTTTACTTTAATCATGATTTCTGTAAAAGTGAATAGTCTTTTCACCTAAAAAAAGGACAGGGGGTCGCAAATTTTGATTAGACCCCGTAAATACTGAGGTTAGATCAAAAAAACTTTTTTTTACTTTTGTTTTTTGAAGATTTTCTAGCAAGGTTTGCAGTTCCAATTTCCTACCTTTACACTTCCGGGCTTCAGCTCTCTGATAGTTCCCGGCAACACTTTTTAAAGTATTTAGGACTGACAGAAGGATCCAGTTAAAAAGAGTTGCTAAAACGGGAACAGAGCAAAAGCCCTTTCCAAAGCTATATTTACATAATGCGGTCTTATAGTGACAGCCACCGTGCTCACGCTCCACAACATAGTTATAGATCAGCCGCACTATAAGCACACTATGTAAAATAGCCGACACAACCTTTGCGCTCCTTACTCTTGCGGGACGCTCAATCGCCACTGGGGCTAGTACTTCAAAAGCGGAAAAG
>NZ_JBLXIB010000029.1:0-9381 GCF_048269745.1 Zunongwangia sp.
TGATTCTGAGAAAATGAATTCACAGAGTAAATAATGAAAATTAATATACAGACTATTTTTTTCAAATTAATGCCAACGGTTACGGTTATCGCAAGTTGCGGGAGTAGGGACGCGGACTTGTCGGATTAACTATTTTCTTTTCTGGTTTCTAAAATTACACTTTTCCGACTAAACCCGTTATTTGCGATGAACCGATGTTGTAAGCCGTTTTTAGTCGATTTAACTGAATTATATATTAGTGCAAATGCATGTAATTTTGATTGAATTTTAACTAAATAATTTTTTAATCCAATTGGTGTCCTTGTTTTCGTATACAGATTTGTGCCTGCTAAACCTTTCAATCCAACCGTCTTCTGTAAAAATTTCTCCATGTAAAACATCAGAAAGTTCTGCAACGTTTTCGCCATCCATAAAAACTTTGAGTCCACTATCTAAATCGTTACTTTCCTGAATGGCGAAGAGAAAATCATGCATAGATTTCTCCAATATCTTTTCCAAAACGTCAGCAACGACTTGTTTTTCTTCTTGAGTTAATTTTGAAAGTTTGGCATGGAACTCTTTTGATTCCTGACTTCTCCATTTGCCTTGAATTAGTCCTTTAAACCAGTCGATTTGTTTATCTCTTAAATTATCAATTATCAATTATCAATTATCAATTTTCCAAATTTCTCTAATTTTTCACTCATAGTGTTAAGTTTTGTATTATACTGAAATAGGTTGACCTTTTTTGATTCCATTTTCGACAGTTTAAATGGTCAATAATTCTAAATTTTGTTTGTTCCTTTTTGTAGGAATGATAGTCTACATTTTTATTCATATGAACAAAGTTTGGAGTGTTCATTTTGAGACTAAAATGGGGTCTTTTGTTGTTGTAAATCTCCACAGCCCGTTTGACCATCTTCCTGGCTAAGTTAGTATTTTTTATAGTTCGTATTAAATCATATTCATATTTGAGGGTTCTGTTGATTCTTTCAGCTACGGCGTTCTCGTAGGGATCGTACTTCTCGGTCATGCTCATTTGTATTCCATGTTCCTCAGCAAAGCTGATGTATTGAGGATTGCAATACTGAATTCCGCGATCTGAATGATGGATGAGTTTCTGATTCTTGTATTTTCTATTTTTAATGGCCATTCTAAGGGCATCGATGCAAAGTGATGTCTTCATGTGGCTTGCTAGTTTATACCCCATAATTTGCTTGGAATAGGTGTCTGTGACTAATGCCAGGTAACTGTATCCATTCTGCGTTTTGATATAGGTAATATCGCTTACCCAAAGTTGTTCCTGTCTGGTGGGAACTTTATCTTTTACCAGGTTTTTGTATTTAAAGAATCGATGTTTTGAATCGGTTGTGATATGGAACCGCTTTAATTTAGGAACGAGCAGATTATTCATTCGCATTATACGATAGAATTTATCTCTTCCTATTTTAATACCAAGTCGGTTCATATCAGCCTTTAATTCCTGATATAGTTTAATTCCACCGGTGCGCAGTCCGTACTGACTCCGATACTCTTTAATAAGCCGAATGATAATCTGTTGTTGAGATTGCCTTTTCTGATGAGATTTTAATCGCTTATAGAAAGCTTGTTTGGAAACCCCAAAACATTGGATCAACCATTTTCTTTTAAACGGTTTTGCTTCTTTTTTTCGATCTCGTCTGCTAATGTTTTGGGCAATGACTTTTTTGACATATCAACCCCGGTAATAAGTTCCATGTCAGCAATAATGTCTTGTTGGAAGTCTTTTACAAACTCCAGTTCCTCAATCTTTTCTTTGAGTTTTTTGATTTCATCTTTCTTGCTCATCCCTTGTTTCTTTTGTTCTAAAGTACTGTATTTTTTCAACCAATAATAGATGGAAGCTCTGGAAACCTGATATTTATCGGAAGCATGATTGATAGAGATCTGTGCATTTTGGATTTGATCGATGATAACGAGCTTAGGATCATAACCTACTTTTTTGTAGAAAGTTTTTCGACAGTGTTGATTTTGTTCTTTCATTAGGTATAGTGCTAAAAGGTTTAATTTTTAGTCAACCTATTTCAGGAAAGTACATTTTTTTTAAATTGCTTACAACGGCTTTGTATAATCGTCAGTTGCGGGTTGGTTTAAAATAAAGATAGCAAAAAAACACCAAATTTTATGCTTGCGCGGTTTTGTCCGAAGGACAAAATGCCGCAATTGCTATTATACGTTGTTGTAAAATGT
The DNA here is from genome assembly GCF_048269745.1 of Zunongwangia sp. Taxonomy (NCBI): domain Bacteria; kingdom Pseudomonadati; phylum Bacteroidota; class Flavobacteriia; order Flavobacteriales; family Flavobacteriaceae; genus Zunongwangia; species Zunongwangia sp. The sequence goes on from NZ_JBLXIB010000029.1 coordinate 2,209, forward strand.
AGCGACACATTCTGATATAAAATTTCACGTTTTTTCTTGCTCTAAAAATTATTGTCAGATTTATCGAATATCGGCTTAGATTAGATTTTACTTTTTAAAGTTTTTCAGAGTGGGGGAGAAGCTTTTGTGAATCAAAATTTGTAGTGAAATTCTAAAATTTAAATTTTCTCCTGTGTTGCTTTTAAATTTTAAATTGAATTTTTCTATTTGAATTTGGAGAGAGATTGGTTTTGCGCAACAATTGTCATTTTTAGTTTCTATTTTGTGTCAAATCTCATTTTCCTGCAAGATCAGTTGTCCGTTTTTGTCTACGTTTATAGATCATGCTTCAATTTATACAATTTCGATATTTTTGATTTGATTTATTGTCCGCGTTTCTCCTTAAAACTTAAGTCCGAAATTTGAATTAAATAATTTCTAGAGAGTGATTTTATCAGTTTCTTATTTCTTGAAATTTTAAAACAATTTAGTCTGATTTCATCGAATTTCGAATATTATTTTTCTTCGGTCAGTTCGGCTTTTTGGGAGAGATTGGGTCAGGAGCTATTTTTTACAACGTTTTTGTATATGAGCTGTGGCGTGTATCGACACAGACCTTTCCTGATAAAAACTGGCTTTGGAAAATCCGCAGGATTTTCCAAGTGAGGACTGACCAAGCCATAGCTTATATACGGTGTTGTAAAACGTTTTTTTATTATTTTTAAATTCCGCTCAATATAATTCCGACAAATATTACAATCAACGAAGTCAAAAGAAACGGTTTTTTACTTTTATAAATATCCGAAATTAAATTCCAACAATACAAATAAATAAATATCGGAAACATAAATCCCAAATAAGCAAAGTCCTTTTCAATTGTCAAATCTACTCCAGCAAAAAACCAAAACAATCGCAAAAGAAAAAATAATGTTCCAAATAAAATCCAAATCGTATTAGTTTGAGCCATTCTCAATCTTATGTTTTTCTTTCTGTTAGTCGCAAAAGGTTTGCTCATCCACAAATAAGTTGTGAAACAAAATGAAAATCCAACTGAAGTAAAACCAATTAAAGTCAAATAATAAATTGAGAATTCATAACTATAGAAATTCGACCAGCTTAAGTCTGTGATAATTTCTCCAACATTGCACATTTTTAAAAATACTCGAAATAATGAATTAAAAATTAAGCTAAATCCGATTCCGATTGCAATTCCGCTATAAAACTGGAACTTTCCAATTTCGTTTATCGTGAAGTCAGATTTGAGTTTTTTCAATTCAGCGTATTGTTTGGTCAAATGTTTTACAACGGTATTGTATAACAATCAGTTGCGGATTGGTTTGAACTAAGATAGCTAAAATTACCGAATTTTATGCTTGTGCGGTTGTGTCCGCAGGACACAAAGCCGCAATTGTTGTTATACGGTGTTGGCAGTTGTTATTTCTTTCTAATAAATTTTTTAACCAAAGAATTTACATTTATCCCTAACCCAAAAAAGTTAGGCTGTAATAGAACTATTTCATTTGCTTTTTCGAGTAGTGTTTCTTGATTATCGTTTTTAGAAGCTATTTTATTAAGAATAGCGAAAATTTCATCCTCTGTACTTTGATTTGCTTGTACTGATCCTAAGTATTTTTTTACATCTATCTCGTAATCTAAACCATCTGGCATATATTTTTTGATCCCTTTTGATTCTAAAGTTAACAAATGAGAATGTGATACAACAACTCCGTTAGAATTTGGAATTGGAATATTAATTTTACTTACTAAACCTTTGAAGCTACGATTTATTTTTCTTACAATAAAAAGTATAATTGATAGATAGTCTCTTTTTCTATCTCCGGAAACACTAATTTTTATTTCTTTTCTACTATAATCTGCTTTAATTTTTGAGGTAGTATTTAAAGTACTATCATTTATAATAAATCCTGTTCTCCATCTGAATTTATCGACTATATCGTTATGAAGGTTTACGATTAATCTAGGCATAATTGATTTAGGTAAAAATTCATAAGAAATGACAATGTCTAAAACATCTTTATTCTCAAAGTTAAATATGGGTTCCTGTACAGCTAGTAAATCTGGAACTAAAATTTCCGTATTAGAAAGTTTGTAACATAATTCAAACTTTATCATTAGCTCAATTATATAATTCAACTGAGAACTAGGATATTTGAATTTTCCATTTTTTTCTTTGATTTTTAAAATATTTCTTATTTCTGATAGTTTTAATATGCCTTTATTGTGAGCCAACTTTTGCGAATTTATTATTTTATAAACTGCGAAAGTTACCCACTCTGGATCCAATACGTGTGTATCACTTAAAGAAAAATCTTTAAAATGTAGAATGATTCCTAAATCATTTAAATATTCCACTAAAGTGTTTTGGCTAGATGAATCATAAATTCCATTTTCTACACATAGAGAATTAAATTGGTCATAACTAATATAATTAGTACTCATATTTTCGAGATGAGTTTTTACTTTAAACCAAGAAAGTGCCCATTGAACATTTAGATTTTTGATATCTAAAACTGCATTTCGCAACGAAGCTTTGACCGCATTTATTCCTTTGTTTTCTGAACAAGAAATTTTAATAAATGTTAAAATATTTGGAAATTTTTCCTTTAAAAAAAGTCTGTTTACATCGAAAGATGGGTTTTCATCAGTTTTATTAATAGCAACAATAACAGGAGAATTACCACCAAAACTTTTGATATGATTAAGCCAATACTCGGGGTTTGGTTCCTCACGAGCGTTAAGGATAATTATGTAAATACTTCTTCTAGAAAGGAAAAATTGATGAGTTGCGTGCATAATTTCTTGTCCACCAAAATCCCATAATCTATATTTTACATTTTTATTATTTGGTCTTAAAGTTATATTTTTAATATTAATACCGTGGGTTTGACTTTCCTGTGGATTGAATTTTTCTTTGGTCAATAGGTTTTGAAGAGATGTTTTACCAGATCCACCATCACCAACAATTATGACTTTTACTTCATTTAAATTTTTTGTTCCTTGTTTTAAAGAATTGACATAGTCCCTAATTGCCGTCAGGTTATTTCTTCTTTTTGATTCGAGAACTTCTAATGGAATTGAATTCAAAGGATTGCTATGGATATCCATTGACTTCAGTGATTTCATAAAAAGAACTTCTTCAGGTATTTCTTTAATTTCATTTCTAAATAGATAAAGAATGTTTAGCTTATTTAATTCAGCTAATTTAATTGGGATTTCACTTAATGAATTATTTACAATATCTAATCTATTTAAATGTTTTAAATTAAAAACTTCCTTTGGGATCTTAGTTAGGTTAATACCATTTAAATATAACTCTGTTACTTTATTATCTTTATCAATTGTTGCTAGTTGTTTTTCTTCAAGGCGGTCATCTATTAACTTTTTAATTTTTCTGTTTGAAGTTTTAGCGTTTTCTGCTGACAGTTTTCTTTCTTGTTGATTTCTTTTTCTCTTTTTACTCCAGATTTTAAAATCTCCAATTTCAATATTAAGATTTTTTTCGATTTCTTTTAATATTTCAATATCTGTCATATCTTTCTTTAATTACTGCCAACGGTTTGCGAGTATGGACAGTTGCGTGGTTGATTAGCAAGGTTTTGTCCGCTTAAAATAAATATAGCTAAAAACATCGAATATAGATTAAGTATTTAGCCGCAATTGACCATACGCGTTGTTGGCAAACGTTATTTATTGTATCAATGCTTTTCTTGTTAGCTCTGATTTTCTTAAATTTAACTCGATTGAAAACAAGTCTATTATTACTTGCTCTACTTCATTAATATTTACAGATTTTGGATCTCTTCTTGATTTTAAATAATTTTCACGTTTCATTTTTTCAGCTAAATCTCCGACATTTTTCAAATTTAATTCTTTCCCGAATTTGTGAGTAGACCAAATTCCTAAAATAGATACTATTATTCCAAATAGAGCAATCTTATAATCATAGAAAAAACTCAAAATAGATATTACAAAAAGTATTAATAAAATGTTTACATAAACTCTTTTTGGTTGCGTAATATTTAATTTAAAACTTAGCTTTTCTTCTACTTTTCGGATTAATTTTAGTCGATTTTTTTTCGGAAAAATTTTTGAAAGTTCAGTTTTTGGATTTATTTCATCCAATCCAGATTGCGAGATTAAAATTTTCTTTAATTTATAAAACGCTTGTTGAGTTGTACAGCTTTCTTTGTGCTCAAGTTTAATTTTATCTTTTATGGCATCACTTAATTGTCCCAAATTCTTAATCTTAATTAATTCTTTATTTACGAATCGAAAATCAAAAGTGTCTTCAACTTTCTGAAGAACTAATTCAATATCCTCAATATCGATATTTTCTAATTTGTAATTTCTCATTTTAATGTTTGCCAACGGTCTCGGCTATGAACAGTTGCGTGGGTTAACACGGACTTTTGCAAGTACACGACAAGCTGAAAATTCCTGCGGAATTTTCAGGATAAGCCTGTAATAGCAATTGTTTATAGCCATTGTTGTGCTTTCGTTTTTCACATTTCTTCAAATATTTCTGCTAGTTCTAATATTCCAGAATCTTTTTCTGCCAAAGCTATATCTACATAACATTCTCTTATACTCAAAGTATTACCCTTTAATACTTCACTACATAATTTAGAGAATATTATTTTTCCTTGGAATTCGCTCTTCCAATCATCAGAATCTAGTAAATCCTCTAGTCTTGATTTTTCATTTTCCAACCACTCTGATGTTTTGGATTTTTCTAATTCATCTGATAGTAAGTTTAGATTATTTTCAAGGCCATCAGAAATTAGACTCTTTACTTCTTCAAGTGTTTTTTGATTTATTGAAGTGACTTTTGGCACTTTGATTGAATAATTTGCTCCAATGTGTTCTTTGAAGTTTTTATATAAGTTGAAGCTGATAGTCTCCTTGGCTATTCTCTTCATTTCAGACTTAATTTGTTCAACTGTAATATTTGTTCCGTTCTTATTGAGGTATAAATGATTAGCAACTTTATGTAGAATTTCTTCATTTAGAAAATAGTTCTCAATATGCCTTCTTTTAAGACAAATTAGTTTTTTGCCTTCTTCTAATTCATCAATTTGGTCTTGCCTTAAACCGTCTCTATCTCTTAACATATACATATCAACTCCAAAAACAGAATTTCTAAGCTGTTCTTCTACGGTTTTGAGTGCTCCAATATTCATTACAGAACCAACTGGACTTATTTTTATTTCAGGGTTAACCGATAAGGCTATTTTATGATATGTCAACCTATCGATACTAGAGGATTCCCCTTCAACAAAAACTATTTTTTTACCAACAGCGAATAATCCAAGATTTTCTCCAATCAATTGAACTAGTTCGTGATGACTATGGTTCAAGTCACTTAGTCTATGGGCTTGATTGGTTCCTGTTTGAGTTGAATCAATGAAATACACATTTCCAGTTGAATAATAAGTTGAGATTAAATCAGCCGAATGAGTTAAGAAAATAAACTGGTTTGTATGTTCGCCAATTGATTTCAAGGATTCGATTAATTTAAAAGTAAGAGTAGGATGTAGGTGTAATTCAGGTTCATCAATAATTATAACTGAATGTTTGATTTCTTTTCTAGCAACATCAAATAATACTTTAACAACTTCTTGTTCTCCAGAACTTAAAGCGTTGAAAGGCAATGGTTGACCTGATTCATCTTTATATTGGAATTCTCTAGGTTGAGCAGGATTGATATCAAGTAGTTCTTTCCCAGGTAGCAGATCTGAGAATATTTTTTTATACTTCTTAAAAGGGTCTGGATTCTTTTCAATTATTTCCTCTCCTTTTGTTGGTTCTTTTTTTAATGAGTCAGCTAATTTTTTGTCTCTGGAAGCAGATTTTTGATGAATATAATTTACGAAATTTTGCCAGCGACCTGAAAATGCACTAAAATAGAAATTGCTTGGTGCAAGAGCGTCATCTGGGTCTCCACCTAACCAATTTACTTGATTATAACTAATTGATTGAATACTTCTGTTCGAGTCAATTTGAACTAAAGAGCCAACATATTTTCCAGCTCCATACTTTCTACTGTTTATATAGTTCTTTAAGACTTGGTTTTGTTGTCCTTTTTTGACTTCTATACTTGTTCCATTGAAATATTTAGGTTCTTCTTCTTCTTTCCTCGTTGCCTCAATAGTCATATCCATAATCGGACTTCCTTGAAGAGTTTGAACAATTGCTTGTTTCAATCTAGTCTTACCTGCTCCATTCGCACCAGCAATAATTATTATATCTCCCAAGCTACCCATTTCAATATTTTTTATGGGTTTGAAATCAGTAATTTTAAAAGACTTTATTCTCATATGGTGTTTTATTTAAATGAAGCACAACGGGTTTGTATAACAATCAGTTGCGGATTGGTTGGAAACTAAGATAGCTAAAATTACCGACTTTTATGCTTGCGCGGTTGTGTCCGCAGGACACAAAGCCGCAATTGTTGTTATATATTGTTGGCACACGTTTTTTTTAATTACATATTATGGTTAATCAAAATCACTAACCTTTTTTCAGGTGCAATTAAATAGAAATTCGTACTTCCGCTTTTTTGATAGGAGTAATATGCTCCTGGTTGAATTGCTATTTGTCTTATAAAATTTTGTCGGTCAACTATTTCTCCTTTCAAACCTCCGTAAGTTGATGTTACGAATTCTAAAATTCCGGATTAGTTTTCTTTTATTTGTGTTTTTGTCCATTTAATGTCAGCGAGTTCTTTTTTGGAAAGCTGTTCAAAAATTCTTTATCAGGATTCTTAAAATATTCGGCAGTTTCTTCATTGAATTTATAAATATCCAATGCGTAGCCTTCTCCACGGACACTAATTTCTTCGTAATCGAATTCGTTCCAACTCCAAAATTGCTTTCCTGTCAATTCAGTTGTTCGATATTGTATATAGAAGTTTTTCGAAAGTGGAATATTTAAAGTTCCCAAGTCAAAAAAATAGAACTATAGTCAAAATGGAGACTTGAATCACGAATGATTTCTTATTTCCTTTTTTGTAGAGTCGAAATAGTCCAATTATAGCTAATAATAAGATTAGATAAAATTCCATTTACAAGTTTAAAGTAAAATTTAGATTAAGACTGTTTATTATTTTTTGAATTTATCTAAAAGTTTCTCAAATCCATAAAATGGTATTGAAATAATCAATAATAATGGTGG
>NZ_JBLXIB010000030.1:0-9359 GCF_048269745.1 Zunongwangia sp.
AAAACACCAAATAAGCCCTTATTAAATGAGGGCTTTTTCTATGGCTTATTTCTTTTAAATCGTATCTTTAGAAGGTTCATGAATAACACTTTTGGTCATTATTTAATCCCGTCCCGATAGCTATCGGGATGGGTGATTTGACTTTCCTTAAATGACCAATCCATAAAATAATAATGGCGTTCTGCTTTAGTGGAATGTCTGGAAATTTGGGTCCCTTCGGGACAGAAATTGATTTCCATGTTAAAACCAAATAAAAATGAATAAATATCATATGGCACAAAAAGTAAGTTTAGGCTACCTGCTTTTTATAAGGTTTTTGTCTTTTTACAACAGCACATATACGTAGCACTAGTTTATTTCTAACATTGTTTAGAACAAGCATTTTGTTTTTTCCTTCTTCTGCTTTTCGGTGGTAATAGACCTTTAGGTCAGGATCGTGCCGCACAGCAGCAAGGGCGCACATATGTAGTTGTTTTTTGAGGGTTTGGTTAGCAATAGGATGTGTTTTGGATTGCTTGTGAACACTTGATCCAGAAGTATGTTCAAAGGGTACAACACCACAATAACAAGCCAATTGTTTCGGATTGGTATAACGAGTAAAGAAATTTGTAAAAATGGTAAAATATAAAGCTGTAATAGTGCCTATTCCAGTCACCGAGGTTACCAAGCCTATGGTACTATTGAGCTGGTTATCAGAAAGGATAAGCTCTTTTAATTCCTCCTCAATCCGTTTAATTTCATTAGTAAAACATTTGATTGTTTTTTTAATGTTTTTCTCAGCGAGTTTACCCAGCTCTGGATCAAAAGCCTTCATTTCATTAGGATGCTTTTGTAAATCAGCTTTAAATTGCACCAATTTTTCACGGATCTTAATCAATAGTTTTACCTTCTCCAATACCAAAGGAATTGGTGTGTATAACTCTAATTCATTACTGTTTTTTTCAGCATACTTAGCTATTCGTATAGCATCAACCTTATCATTTTTAGCCCGTTGTATACCGATGCTTTTAGCAATCCTCAAAGACATCTCTACACAGAAATTAGCTTGTTTTTCTGCCAATTTAGCTATAATGATCCGCCCATACACTCCGGTATGTTCCATACAGATAAGAGTATCTTGTAAAGGATACTTTTTATTCTTTAATAACCGAAGAAAAGCATTCACCCCTTTGCCTGTATTTTGAAATTTAAAGGAGGTGGGCGATTGATGCTGATCAATAATTGCAACATCAAAAGTACTTTTAGAAATGTCGATACCGACAAAGTAAATAAAATTAGAATGGGCCATGATTAAAAAATTAAAATGAACAATTAATAAGAAATACAATCAACAATCTGAACGCTTATCTAATCCCTGTTAATAGGCCTAAAATCCTGAATTTCCATCTGATGCTATTTCAGATAATAACCGAGAAAGGATGTAATCAATAGTTCTAAGTCTGAAAACTTTGAAGAGCAATTCAAGCGCCTTAACCGGTTGATTGTTATTCACTATCACAAAGATCTTTATCTCTAAGAGAATAACTATAATTTATTGTATAACAAGAGTGTTGAAATGTAAAGAGTTTAACCTGAATGCCTATCGAACCCCAATAAATAGGTCTTTAACCTGGATTTCCATTTGATACTGTTCAGAGAAAACCGATAAAGGATTTTTAATAAATAAGCCTCGAACTTTGGAGTGCGTATAAAGCACCTTTATCGGCTAGATCGTTATTTATTATTATGAGGAATTACTTAAAGAAAAGAGCCTTAGTTGATAAGTTATCTAAACCAATAATAATCCCTAAACAAATAACAAAGTTAAACTAAGGGAAGAGCAAGAGGGTGACACGCAAAGCGGTGTCTCAGCTGTCAATTTCTATGCAAGTCACTAATAATCAGTTATTTAAATATATATCATTTATACTGATATTCAGGATTTTGCAGCAAACCCCTTGGAAACCATTGTAAACAGGCACTTTTTTGCAGCAAAAATGAAGAAATTTTCAACATACGGCTTTTCAGGCATCAATATCAAAAAAGATATTGCCGAGCGTTTTAGGGCATTTTCCAAAGAAATTTCCAAGTCGCATTCGGAAACCCTCGAAGCAATGTTAAACTTCTTTAAATGGAATAATCTTAACCCTAATGATAATCTTGGCGTAAAAACGGATGCGACTAAAAAAAGGATCAATGCTTTAATAGCTATTGTACGAAATATTGAAAAGCAACAGACCCTGCCCACCAAGGCGATGCTGGACACGCTATTTCAGGAAATGAACAAGGTAGACGAGGAAGAAAAAGAAGTGGAACGGTTTGATTTTGGAACACCGGAAACCCTTTCCCGGGATACCGAATTGGAACATTATAAAAAACGCTATGATCAGATGCAACAGCAGCTAAGCAGCTACCAAAATAAAACGCAACGCCTACTGGAACATTTAACTTATGTGAAAGGAACTTTTGGGAAGGGATATTACAAGCTGGATATGCAGAAAGACGAATTAGAAGAACTTCAAAAAGAACTTAATAATGTACATCACCATCACCGCTCATAAAGTGCAGGGTAATTATGCACAAAGTGCTGCCGATTTTGTGGAGTATCTGGAAAAGGAAAATGAAGGCAAACCGCTTCCCGAACTGGAGCATTTTTTTGATAAGCAGCACGATGAAATAACCGCCGAAGAAGTGATCCGGGAAATCGATGGCAATACAGCCAAACTTAAAAATAAAGAGCCTAAGTTCTATTCGATTACATTAAATCCAAGCGGTCGGGAACTTAAAGCTATTCAGGATTCCCCAGAATCCCTCAAACGCTATACCCGGGAAGCGATGAAGGAATACGCCAGAGCTTTTCACCGGGAAATCGATGGTTGGCCGGTGGCTATTACGGATATTAAATATTATGCCAAGGTAGAACGCCAGCGCACGTTTAAAGGGACCGATAGGCAAGTGCGGGAAAATCAGCCTTATGCAACGAAGATTTTAGCATTGAAAAATGATATCCGAAGTATCTCCCGGGGAGAGCGCATGGGGAATATCAAAACACTTCAAAAAGAAATCCAACGTCTGGAAGTAGCAGCACCCCATCGATTGAATGGAAAACGGATCGTGCAGGGAATGGCCAAACCGGGACCGCAAAGCCATATCCATATCATCTTGAGCCGAAAGGATGCCTCCAACCGCTACAGCCTTTCCCCAGGTAGTAAGCATAAATCCTCGGAAGTAGAAATGCACGGCAAGATGGTTAAACGGGGTTTTGATCGTAATGCTTTTATCAAAAATTCAGAAAAAACCTTCGATCAACTATTCCGTTATAAGCGAAATTATGTAGAAAGCTATAGCGCCAGAAAGACCTTTCTCAAAGATCCGAAATTGTATTTTGCTAACATTACCAAACTCCCGGCTAATAAAAAGGCAATGGCGTTTAAATTATTACAAAGTTCAGGAGTGAATACCGCGGTATTAAGCATTCCTACGAATAAATTTCAACTGGCTATAAAAGCGCTGAATCAATTGAAAAAAGGGGTGGGCAAGGCGATTGAATCAGGATCGATTGGGATATGAACTGGCAATGGGAACATATTACCCTCTATATCATCGCTCCTACTTTGTTCTTGGTCGCGGTGGTATATGGATTGTTTTTTGCAGAGCGCAAAGCGCCAGGGGATAAAAAATACCAGGTTCGTTTTAAATTAAGTAACGGACGTTTTAAAGCGGATAATATCCGCCGGGGTGCATCGATCATCGGTTCGGCAGGAAGTGGAAAAACCGAAAGTGTGATCTATAATTTTTTACAGCATTTTAGTCACTATGGCTTTTGTGGAGTGATCCACGACTACAAGGATTTTGAACTGACGGAAATGGCCTACCCCCTATTTAAAAATATAAATTTCTACACCATAGCTTTTGATCAGATCCATTACCGGGTCAATCCCATTGCGCCAAAATACTTGCCTAATGAGGAAAGTGTGAATGAGGCCTCCCGGGTGCTCATGGAAAATCTGTTGGAACAGAACCTTTCGGCAAACACAGGAAGTAATAAGTTTTTCTCGGATGCCGTGGAAGGTTTACTAAGCGGAATGATTTGGAAGATGAAAACCGCTTATCCTGATTGCTGCACGCTACCTCATATTATTGCCCTGTTTCAAGTGGTCAGTACCAAAAAACTGGTGACATTTTTAAAATCAGATTTAACCTCGCTCGGTATGGCCAGCGCATTTATCAATGGGGTCGAATCGGAAAAACAGACTGCCGGGGTAAAAAGTACCCTGGCCAATGCCTTTAAAAAAATCAGCTCCCAAAAACTGTTCTATGTGCTCTCCAAAGATGAAGTGCCTTTGGATATTAACCACCCGGAACATCCGGCAGTGGTATCACTGGTGAACCATCCAAAATACGATGGGGCTTATTCTCCAGTCATTGCCATGATCATGCATACGATGATCAAACAGATGAGCATACGGGGGCGTGAAGCTTCTTTTTTACTTTTGGAGGAAGCTTCTACCCTCAAACTGCCCAATATGCATCGCATTCCAGCCACGCTGCGCAGTTATGATATTTCTACCGTCTATGTAATGCAGGATAAGGTACAGAGCGATCTGTTGTATGGCGATAAAGCCAGCAAAGCGATTCTAAGCAATCTGTCCTATCAGTTTTTTGGGAAGGTGAATGATCCTGATACGGCTAAATATTATGAACGCTTTTTTGAGATCATCAAAACCCCCACCAAAAGTGTTAGTAAAAGCAGTGGTCTTAGTTACGAAAGCCGGATTACCAAAGGAGAAAGAGAAGTGTCCAAACGAAGGGCTGATGCTTTTTTTAGGCTCAAAGAAGGGGAATTCGTGGCCTTTGCCGATGGAAAGGATAAAAAGGTGCGGTTTAAACTGCCAAAAATTACAAAAGAGATACCATGCTTTGCCTTGAATATTACGGATAGTGATTTACTGTTTAACCAGCAGCAGATTTATAGTGATATTAAAAAGATTATAAAATATTAGCGTACTAAAGGTATATAGTGTTTTTTCTCCTATTTAAGTTATTTAAAAAATAATAACTATTCGTTTATTTCAGAGTGCCACCCTAAAGATAGTCGATTAAATAAGCTGCTTAATAACGATCAAATTCAAATTCATCCCAGGCTTTGCATTTTGTAGGGGTTACTTCAAAATCGCGTAGCAATCCACGAATAAATACCGGAGAAATATCCAGATCCCTCATAAAATTTTTTAGCCGCTCCTCGATATGAGATTTTACTTCAACCCTTAATAGCCTGCACCTCTCCTTTCTGATATATTTTTGATCCCGATGATCTATAATTTCAATATATAGTAAAAGATCTGCGAATCGAGTGAGCCAAGGTTCTATTTGTTTGCGTAAGCTGTCTATTTTAAATTCATCTACAGTATCAGTTTCAAAGCAATCAATATCATTGTTGATTTTAAGTATATTTTGACTTGTCCAATTTATCATATTTCTTTTTTTTGGCTTTGGCAGAAAACTGCTCTTTTGGTTTTTATGTGTTGGCTTTCGTATCGGGAAAAACCAAATGTGCTGTTTGTGCGGCTGGCTTTTCAGCTTGCTTACAACGTGTTTGTGTATGGTTAGTTGCGTGGTTGAACAACTAATTTAGTAAACAAAAAGAACGCGAGAAAATTCCGAAGGAATTTTCCAAATAAGCAACGACCAAAGCAATTAATTATACACGGTGCTGGCAATAGTTTTTATTTTGGTATTATCCTTATAATCGTTTATTTAAAGGTATCTTTGACAAAGTATTATCTGTCTGTTGATATTATATCTCTTCGTACTACTTCAGCGAATTATAGAGGCTTTTTACTTTAAGCCTTTACTTTGATTAATGAAACAATAGTGACCAACTTAATGCCTAATTGCTAGTAAGTAACTATCTAATAGTAATTTTAATCTTACGCTTTGCTCATGTCATTACTCTGCAATTCGTTTTAATTTAAAAATATATGGCTTTTTTAAAAATGGGAGTAATTGGTACTTCAAATAAAGAAGATGAAAGGCGAGTACCTATTCATCCAGAACATTTAAATAGACTTCCAGAACATATTCGAAGACAACTTATTTTTGAAGAAGGTTATGGAAAACCTTTCAACATAAAAGACGAAGATATCAGTGCCTTAACTGGAGGAGTTGCTTCAAGAGGTGAAATTTTAGCAGACATAGGTTGTGCTATAATTGCCAAACCTATTTTATCAGATTTTAAAGAACTAAAAGAGGGTGGTATTATTTGGGGTTATCCGCATTGTGTTCAAAATAAGCAAGTTACACAAACAGCTATAGATAAAAAATTAACCTTAATTGCTTTTGAAGATATGTATGTGTGGAATCCTAGCGGACAAATTGGAAGACATACATTTTATAAAAACAATGAAATGGCTGGATATAGTGCAGTTATTCACGCATTGCAATTAAAGGGAATAGACGGTCATTATGGAAATCAGCGGAAGGTAATTATATTTAGTTTTGGTGCTGTAAGTAGAGGTGCTATTTACGCCTTAAAAGCACATGGTTTTAGAGATATTACTATATGTATCCAAAGGCCGGATCATGAAGTAAGAGAAGAAGTCTTAAATGTACACTATGTTAGAGTTAGAAAAGGAAGCGAAAACGAACCACGATTAATTGTAGTTGAACATGATGGTTCACAAAGACCATTATTAGATTTAATTAATGAATCTGAAATAATAATTAATGGTACATATCAGGATACAGGCGATCCAATTGATTATGTAATAGAAGAAGAAAAATCGATGCTTAAACCTGGTTCTCTTATTATTGATGTCAGTTGCGACGAAGGCATGGGTTTTTATTTCGCAAAACCTACCACTTTTAAAAACCCAATAATTGCCTTAGATAATATTGATTATTACGCGGTAGATCATACACCAAGTTATTTTTGGGAAAGTGCTTCAAGATCTATTTCTGCAGCATTATTGGTACATGTGTCATCTGTTATATCTGGTCGCGAGAGTTGGAATGAAAATAAGACCATAAAAAATGCTATAAATGTTGATAAAGGTGTGATTGTAAAAGAACATATTCTACGATTCCAGAATCGTCACAACAATTATCCACATATTGTGAAGGAATAACGAAACGATGTGTTTGGAAAAGAATTGTTGCGAATTTTAGGTTCTAAATTATTGCTAACGTTGTTGTGTATGGTTGGTTGCGTGGTTAAGCACGTAATTTAGCAAATAAAAGCGAATAGAAAATCTGCGAGGATTTTCGTAAGTAGGCTAGAACAAGCAATCAATTGTACACGGTGTTAGCAGCATTTTCTTGAATTTTATCCTATTGTTTCAATTTTGCGATTTCCGTTTTATAACTTTCTAAGGATAAAGCACCACTTGAAAACTTTAAATCTAACAGTCCAATTTTTTCATTATTGGATAGAGGCCTGTTATTTATAATCTCTAATTTTTCATTTTCAAGGTTAATCGGTTCCAAAATATGTTCCTGTCTGTTAAAAGCCTCAAAATATCGAATGCCAAATTTTCTTTGGGAAGCAGCATCAATATGTATAAAGTCCGGATTGGATGTGAGACCTGAAGCAGTAACAAAATAACAATTATGGTTAGCTTGAGCAAAATCCTGTAATGCCTTATTTACAATTTGATAAGCTGAAAAATAGGCACCATACATTCCTTCTGTCAAGAAGTCACCAAGTCCTCCTATTATTATGGGGAGATTGGGAATATTAAGTTCACTGCGAATTGTCTTCACAATCAAAGAAAATTTTTCTCCATATTGATTAGCACAATCCGGAGTAGAATCATTTTCCCCTTGATGCCATAAGATACCTTGTAAAGTACTTGTTTGCTGAGCAAGTCTTGTCTGCGCTATTGCATGTTTAAAGAGCAATCCATCAATAGCCCAATCATCGAGGCTTGTTCCCCCATCTGCACATGGAATTAAACCAATATCGTCCGATTTATTTTTCAAACGCCACGCTGCTGCAAAAGAAGCTGAAAAGCCTATACCAGCATTTGGACGGTCATAATTTATTGGCTCAACCATTGTCTGCCATCTTCCGTTTCGAAGCATTTTTATATGTTCGTCATAAATAGGTGCTACGTCTTTCAGGAAACCACGTCCTGCTATATTTGACTGACCAATCATTAAAAAAGAGTGTATCATTTTTTATATTAACTATATTTTTTTACCTGTTTTAAAATTTTTTACTTTCTCACTTCATTGCTGCTAACGTGATTGTATATGACAAGTAGGTGTAAGTTAGCAGATATTTTTCCGCCGCGCAACAAGCCAAATATACCTAAATTTTTATTTTAGAAAATAGGTAGCTATTTGTTATATACGGTGTTAGTAAAAGTTATAATTTACTATTTATCTCGTTGAAGATTAATTTTTCATAATATTTTCTAAGTTTTTTCTTTAATTCTTCATTCGTTAAATTTTTAGAAACTGTCATTCCATTGAAATAAATTTTTGATTTATTTTTTTTGAGAGGACGTAAAGCAATATCTAAATTTCTTAATGTATCATTCCCTAATATTAATTCTTTTTTAAAACATAGATAGGAAGTTGAGTCAACAACCCCTCTAATATAGATCGGTTGAATTGAATCAAATACTAATCCCTTTTTTTTAAGCTTCTTTATAACATCGTTTGTTCCATATTTAACTTTAGCTGTACAATTATAACATTTTAAATTTCCATCGCTTTGTGAATAATAGTAATCAATTGGTGGAGTTTCGGCAATTAATATTAAAAATATTGGAATTAATAACAACTTATCATTGAGTGTTTGAAAACTAATTTTTTGTAGTTTTTCTGAATTTTTAATTAGTATAAAAGGGATTGGTAGAAAAAATAAAGCTAAAAAATCGGAATAATCGATTACTCTCGATGTTTCAATGGGAGAAACACTATTATAAAAATTAATAAGATTTTGAGAGTACTCACTTTTCCAGAAAGCGAAAATTAATGCAGCCAAAAAAACACTGTATTCTTTTAATTTAGGAAATAGGTATGTCAGCAAAAAAGGGAAGATTATTAAGCCAAGTATATCAGAAATCTTTCCCGTTAGAAAATTCGAAAAACTGAATTTAAAAAGCTGGTCATTTAGAAATAGAATTAATATTCCAATTAGGAATATAAAATTGGTAATTAAAATTTTATTTCTAGACTGCATTTTCATTAATTTTTGCTAACGGTTTCGAGTATGGACAGTTGCGGGTTGATTAGTTAGGTTTGTCCGCCGTAAACCGAAGATAGCAAATTTGCGAGGACTTTCCGTGAGGAAAGTCAGAAGCAATGAACTATAGCCGGTGTTGTAAAACGTTTTTTATTCAGTTCCAATTACTATTGGAATTTGTGATTTA
>NZ_JBLXIB010000031.1:0-9293 GCF_048269745.1 Zunongwangia sp.
TCAGAGATTTTTTCTCATAGCGTACTCTCAGAGAATATCAAACTCAGTATGGACGGTAAAGGAAGAGCTATAGATAATGTTTTTATAGAACGGCTATGGAGAAGTGTGAAATATGAAAACATTTACCTTAATCCACCAGAATCTGGAGTAGGTCTATATCGGCAACTGAGTAACTATTTTGATTTTTACAACCATAGAAGACGGCACCAGGGAATAGAAAATGAAGTACCTTATAACCGATATTTAAAACAAGAAATAAAGGCTGCTTGATAAATGAAAAATAGAACTTAATTTAGCAGCTAAGCTGTCCTAACAAATGGGGGTACTTCATTAGAACAAAAACATAGTGGAATTTTCAAAGGTATACTCTATTCTAAATGGTATCTTAATTCAGAAAATCAAATTAAATACGACAATATAGAAATTTATTCAGATGGATATTTAAACAATGCCTTTATAGGAATTTGGAAAAACAATTCGACTGGAAATGAAAAAGTTTGTAACTGGGCTGATTATAGAGTACCGAAAGCAAACCAAGATTTTGATATTGGAGCTGGTGAATTTTCACCAAACAAAAAATATTTTAATAAAGGTTGGTCTAATTATACTCCATTAGAAGAAGATACGTGGTGGAAATAAAAGCAAGTTTCTTATAGTATATGAATCGAAAATAGGTGATTTAGAGTAAAAATATTAATGGATAATAAGTAGTAGATATTGATAAAATTGAAAAAGGCATTCAAAATTCAGACTTTTCACTAAATTTAGAGCCTAGTTAAAAATTCTAGTATATTTTCACGCAAACAAGTTTTAATAGTAATCAAAAATTATGAAAAAAAGCAGAAGCCTAGAAGAAATTAATCAAACAGAAAAAGATTACTGGAATGAATCGAAACTTGACAGAACAAAAATTAAAAAGTTAAGAAGACATGCTTTTTTCTACTCTTATAAAAGAGAAAAACATATTTTAAACGAATTACTCAAAGACTTTAATGATAAAGATGTATTAGAAATTGGTTCTTACACTTGGGCTTCATGGTTTAATGAAAATACAAAACCTAAAAGTCTATCTTGTATAAATATTTCTGAAAAAGAATTAGAAAAAGGAAAAAAACATACTGCTTCAAAAGACTTTCACATAAAACACTATTTGATGGATGCAAATGATCTAACTTTCAAAGATGAATCATTTGATATTGTATTTGGAGGCGCAATTCTTCATCATTTAGATATAAAGAAATCATTAGAGCATATTCATAGGGTATTAAAACCTGGTGGTAAAATCGTTTTTTTAGAGCCTTTAAATATGAATCCTTTATATAAAATTTATAGAAACATGAATCCCAAGGAAAGAACTCCAGATGAGCATGCTTTAGTTTCTAAAGATTTTGAAATAATAAAAGAAAAATTTACATTTAATCATTACTTTTTTGATTTCTTCACTGTTATTTTTGGATTCATTTCTTTAAAAATTTTTGGCGATAAAAAGTATGATAACTGGCTGAATAAATTTGGATATAACTTGGATGTAGCTTCTTCTAAAATCTCTTTTTTACACCCTCTATTTGCTAGAGTTATTATCTATGGAACTAAGAAATAGATTCATTCCTTATAATTCCGATATTACCGTAACAAATACCCTCCTATAATTTAGTTATTAAAATACCAAGTCAAAGTAAGTGATCGATAAATATAAAATTACTCAATCTTAGGTTTGGGATTATGTAATTTATATATGATCTTCTACTTTTTCTTCACAAGGATTTAAATAGCTGTTTTTTAGACATTAAAGGTGTATATACACTTTAATTATTCTATATCAAACAACGACAGATCTATAGCTTCCCCCATCACTTCATAACCTTTTTCATTTGGATGTAAATAGTCCCCAGAATGTAAACTATCAGCTAGCACATTAAGTTCTTCAGGATTCTCCAAAACTTTAGCAAAATCGATCACAGCATCAAATTCTCCGCTAGTTCTAATCCAGTTATTTACTTTTTGTCGTGCCTGTTCTCTAAATTCCTTATAATAGAAAGATTTTTTAATAGGGGTAATCGTCGCGCCATACACCTTAATATTTTTAGCATGTGCTTTCTTTATCATGGTTTTGTATGCTTCAATCAGATTATTGGCTACCTTAAAAGCAGATGTACTATCTGGTGTTCCACCAAGATCGTTTACCCCTTCCAGAATGATCAAATATTTAACCGCGTTTTGATTTAAAATATCACGATCAAATCGACTTAATCCTGTAGGGCCCAAACCACCTTTTAAAACACAATTTCCACCAATCCCCATATTAAGCACTCCTATATTTTTTGTTTCTGAATGCTGAATTAACCTCTCGGCTAAAATATCTGGCCAGCGGTTTTGTTTATTAGTCCCAGATCCACGGCCATCGGTGATTGAATTTCCCAAAATCGCAATGGCTGAAGCATCTTTTCCAGCTATAACATCAAGTGTATTTATCACATACCAATGGTCTGTAGTTATCGCATTCTCAAAATCATCTTCTTTAATATTCTGGTTTCCTTCGACTAAATAAGAAGTTGTCCTGGAACCAGGATGTCCGGTAATTTTTTCTGCAGTTTTACCAAATTTTATAGTAATCGCTAATCGGTCCCTGGGCTCAAATTCAAAGGCAAGTGCATCAGAGAATACTGCTTCTCCGGCAGGCATAGTGATTTCAGGGCTTCCATTAAATTTCAATGGTTTCACCGTCGAAATTTCAACTAGGGGTTGTTCCTTTACTATCGCAATCTCTACAGATTTCATTTCAACCGGCCGATCACTAAACTCATTAGAAAATTTTAAACGAATGGTTTTTCCTCCCAAAGACGGACTAATAATTTGGCGTAAGGTGTTTCCTGTTAATCCCGGTGACGGCGGAACATTTCTTGGCTCCACCAATTGCGGAGCGGTACTCCAACTGCCAACCCATTTTTCTTGATTTTCACTATTCTTTTTTGAAGTAGAATTAAAGGTTCCGCAAGATATTAAAGCCAAAAAAGATAATAATAAGAGCATCTTACGCTTTGCTCTAAAACTTTTTACGAATCTATATTTTAAATGTTGTAACATTCTAAAATCTTATTTATTTAAATTGAAGCTATTACTTCTTATTATCTTCTTCAGTTTTTACCGAAAATTTATATACTGTTTCTGAAGAGAACTCCTCTCCTGCCTGTATAACCACTGAAGGAAAATCAGGTTGATTTGGAGAATCGGGAAAATGCTGTGTCTCAAAACAAAAGCCGGAACGCTTTTCATAATTCCCTGATTGATTTGGAATTTTTAGACTCCCATCCAAAGAATTACCGGTGTAAAATTGCATTCCCGGTTCGGTTGTAAGAACTTCTAAAAAGCGGCCACTCTTACGATCATAAGCTGTTGCTGCTATACCTAGATGCTTAGTGTTTTCGCTATTTAAAACAAAGCAATGATCATAACCACCAGCTATTTTAAGCTGTTCATTATCATCGTCTATAGCTACATCTATTTCTTTTGGTTTTCTAAAATCAAAGGCACTGTCTTTTACCGGTCTAATTTCTCCAGTTGGTATGTTTCCTGAAGTTGGCAAAAAGGCATCGGCATTGATAAACACTTCATGATCGGTGATTTTCTTGTTAAAATCTGCCGTTAAATTAAAATAAGAATGCTGGGTTAAATTAATCACCGTTTCCTGATCTGAAACTGCATGATATAATATCTTTAACTCATTGGCATTGGTTAGTTCATAATAAACTTTCACTTTAAAATTCCCGGGAAATCCCATTTCCAAATGCGGACTATCATAGGTTAAAAGCACTTTAGAATCACTTAGCTTTTCTACTCTCCAAAAAACAGCATCAAAACCACCAATACCTCCATGCAGACAATTTTCACCTTCATTTTTATCAATCTCGAATGACTCTTCATTCAGGGTAAAACTTGCATTCGCTATTCGGTTGGCATACCTCCCAATTAAAGCACCGATAAAGGGATTGGATTCTAAATAATTCTCTTCGCTAAGGTTTAAAACAATATTACCAAAGTTTCCATTTCGATCTGGAACTTCAAGATTAGTAATTCGTCCACCATAATTAATTAAATTAAGCCTTAATCCATTAGCATTTTTAAGGAGATAGGACTCAATCTTTTTTTCAGTTTTAATACTCATTGCTATTTTTTAAAAGATAACCCCTACTTTATTTTTTCTAAGATAAGGCAGAGGTTAATAAAATCTATTGTAAAAATTTTACTGGGTTTGTTTCCATTTATCTGTTCTAAATGGTGATGCCGGTAAATCTTCCTTATTGTATAAATTTGCGTGCTCTGGATTATCAGCCCAGGCATATCTTACCGCAACGGGATGTTTTACATCTGGACTATAAACAACCACCTTATCGCCATCGATTTTAGCCTTTGCCCAAACAAATTGTTTATCGCTTCCAGCAATAGCAAAACCTTTTAAATCTTCATTATTTTTTATTTTTAAGCCACTGCCTACATAATCAAAATGTAGAATAATCGAATCATTTTTTATTTCTGAAGAATTATAAATTGGCCCGGAAGGTACTACTGAAGCATCTCCATAAGCCACATTCTTTGCTGAAGTAGCCAAGCGATCACTTACTGTTTTTTTATCTAAAGGATGTATATCATTCCATTCTCCAATATCAATAGCTACAGCCATACCGGTCTTGGGTAAATTTAAGGTCTCCTTTTGAGATTCCCGAAGTCTCGCCCAATTAGTATCTGTTGGATTTTCTTTACTTTCCATAAAGTTCGCGAGTTGAACAAATAGAAAAGGAAAGTTAGATGCCTGCTGATGCCAGTTTTCTCGCCAGCTCTCAATCATCTTTGGAAATAATTCACTGTATTTTTCTGGTTCACTGGTGTTCGATTCTCCCTGATACCAAATTGCTCCTTTAATAGAATAATTAAGCAAAGGGTGAATCATCGCATTGTAAAGACCTGTTGGTTTCCAACGATAAAAAGTTTGTGGTTGCAAAGCCTCTGTTGCTTTTCCTACTTTATATTTCCAAGTTCCTGTAAGATCAATGCTTTTTTCAGAAAAATTAATCTGATAAGGTTTATCTTTTACAAATCCGCCTACTCCCCTTTCGCTAATTAATTTTACAGTGATACTATTTTCACCTTCACGAAGAATATTTTCAGGAATATGGTATCTTCTTGGTGGGTATTGATAGGTAGTGTTCCCCACAAAAATACCATTTACAAAAACAGAATCGGCATCCACGAGCCTACCCATTAAAAGTCCAGCTGGTTTTGCAGAAAATTCAGCTGGTAAATCAAATTCTTTGCGAAACCATATCACTCCGTTTACCGGTTTTTTCAATAAACCGGGTAATTCTATTTCTTTCCAGTCGCTATCATCAAAATCAGAGCTTTTCCAATTTGATTTTATCCCAAGATCTTCTGTTGTTATTGTGGTGTACCAATTACGAATTCGGTCTTGATCCAGCCCCTCCAGACTATCAATAACACCTTCAGGTTTTAGCCTTTTTACTTCAGCAATTGCATCAGGAAAATTTTTAAGTGCTTTTTCGCTCATCCATGCCTCGACCGGAGAACCACCAAGACTGGCATCTATTAACCCAATGGGAATTTGGTATTCTTTATTCAGGTTTTTAGCAAAAAAATAAGGAATGGCTGCAAAATTCTTAATGGTGTTTTGGTTTACCGAAACCCAATTTCCGCCAGAAAGATCATCTAACTGTTCATTAAGATTATATTCTTTTGGCACCTGAAAATATCGAATTTCAGCATTATCAGCCGTTTTTATTTCTTCAGGATATTTAGGTGCTACACGAGACATTGGTAACTCCATATTAGACTGGCCAGAACACAACCAAACATCTCCTACATAAATTGAATCTAGCTTAATGCTATTCTTTCCTGAAATTTCCATAGTATAGGGACCACCAACCGAAGCATTTTCAAGCAAAATTTCCCATTTCCCTTTTTCTGCAATGGTTCTATAGCTTTTTTGCTGAAAATTGACATTAATCTGTTCTTCTTCTGAAGCCCATCCCCAAATACGAACATTGCTATTACGCTGTAAAACCATCCCGTCGCTTACCAGTTTTGGCAAGCGAACTTGGGCAAACAGCGTATTAGCAAATAAAAAAATGAAAATATAAAAAAAACGCATTGTTTAGTTTATTGAATCTTGAACAGCAGCGTTTATGGTTTGGATTGAGCCGTCATCATTAAAAGTAAGCTCTGTCATTTTCACACTTCTTAAAAATGTTTTTCCTTTTGAAAGGGAACTATCGTGGAAAAATAAATACCATTTTCCGTTAAACTTAACGATAGAATGATGATTGGTCCAACCTAAAACCGGTTCTAATATCACTCCCTGATAAGTAAATGGTCCATAAGGATTATCTGAAGTTGCATAAACAATTTTATGTGTATCACCGGTAGAATAGGATAAGTAATAAGTGTCATCCATCTTATGTACCCAGGCTGCTTCAAAAAATCGACGATCGTTATCACCGGTAAGAAGATCATTACCCTCTTTGTCTAAAATTTGTATTCTTTTAGGTTCCTCACTAAATGAAGCCATATCATCGCCTAATTTTGCGATTCTTGGTTCAATAGCCTTTACACTATCTGCCGGGTATATATCTTCATCTGCAAAACTTCCGGTTTCCCAACGCTGCAGCTGGCCACCCCAAATTCCTCCAAAATACATATAATATTCACCATCGGTATCTTCAAAAACCGCAGGGTCTATACTATAAGAACCTTCAATATAATTAGGCATTGCTTTAAAAGGGCCTTCGGGCTTATCTGCTACTGCTACACCTATTCTAAAAATATCGTCTTTGTCTTTTGCTGGAAAATAGAAATAGTATTTACCATCTTTTTCTGCTGCATCTGGCGCCCACATTTGGCGTGCTGCCCATTTTACATCATCAACGTCTAAAACTACGCCATGATCTGTAACTTCACCACCTGCACTATCCATAGAATACACATGATAGTCTCTCATATTAAAGTGATTTCCAAGGTCATCTTCAGGCACTCCAGAATCAAAATCGTGACTGGGATAAATATAGATTTTATCGTTAAATACATGGGCAGAAGGATCTGCAGTAAAATCTTTGGTTACAAGAGGTTCGGTTTCTACTCTTCGAACCTGATTTGTTTGAGTTGTTTCAGAAACTTCAGACTTTTCTTCTACTTTATCGTTATCGCCATTATTTTTACAAGATGTTAAAAGTAAGCCGGCTAAAATTGTAGAATACAAAGGGAGCTTATTCATTTTCAGTTAAGTTTTTAAATTATAACCCTAAATATACTAAAAATTAATCAATCGTATTCGTAAATATATTTTTTACAAAAAACTGAAAATCAACAAATTAAACATATTTAAAAAATATAAAGTGTCAAAAAAAGGAAATAAAAAGCAATCGATTGCGTAAAACAAATAAAAGGTTAAAATTTTAAAACCATTTAAGCCTAACTAAAGTAAAATTCGTAATTTGCTTAAAAGCATAGGATTTTTCTCTAGAAATATATTTAGGATGCAAATTAGATATGAACGATTAGCCGAAAGAACGAAAAATGAGCAAAAATAAGATTATTACAATTTATGATATTGCGAATGAGTTAAATTATTCTCCCAGCACAATTTCTAGAGCACTTAAAAATAATAAAAGTATTGGAAAAAATACGACAAAACAAATTCAGGAAACTGCTAAAAAGCTTGGATACCGACCTAATTCTTTAGCGGCAAGTCTTAGAAATAACAAGAGTAATAATATTGGTATTTTAATTTCAAAAATAAATCGACCTTTTATTTCCTCATTAATTAGCGGTGTAGAAAATTCAGCTCGGGCTGCAGGATATAACGTACTTATTAGTCAATCTAACGATAATTATAAAAATGAAGTGGCTAATGCTAAGGCTCTTTATGATAGTCGAATCTGCGGAATTGTAGCCTCACTTAGTATGGAAACTAAAAATGTTGATCATTTCAAGCAATTTATAGACCAAGACATTCCGGTTGTTTTTGTTGATCGCGTACCTCCAGAACTTAATTGCTACCGAGTAATTATTGATAATTACTCCGCTGCCTATAAGGCTACCGAACATTTAATTCAACAAGGATGTAAAAGAATTGCTCATTTTGCAGGAGCACAACATCTTAATGTTTATAAATTGAGAAAAAATGGCTATATAGATGCACTAAAAGCCTATGGTATAATTCCTGATAAAGAATTACTCATTTATATGAATACTTTGAGTTTTGAAGAGGGAAAAGAAGCTACTGCTAAACTCATAGATATGAAAAATCCACCTGATGGTATTTTTTCATCCAATGATACTGCGGCGGTAAGTGCAATCATGGAAGCTAAACAAAAAGGCATTAAAATTCCTGAAGAATTAGCCGTTATAGGCTTCAATGATGATCCTTTAGCTTTGATTGTAGAGCCTGCTCTTTCTACAGTTTCACATCCCGCTATGAAAATGGGAAGCTTATCTACGAAACGTATATTAGAACATGCAGATAAAAAAATAGAAAAAGGAGTTTCTGAAATTTCAATACTGGATACCGAAATTATTATAAGAGCTTCCAGTAAGCGATTAAAATAGCCAAATTACTATATTAAATTATTCGTAAATAATATTAATTTTTAAAAACCAAATAACAATAACTAGTATAAGTTCAGGATTATAATCACCAGAGCTAAAGATAGGAAAATTTCTATCAAATTTCAGCCATTTATTCTATACTTAATATTAGCAATCTCTACCTCTATAAATAAAACAAAAACTATTTGAGGCATATAATTCATCAAAAATAAACTGGGAGCATAAATAAAAAATCGGAATAAAAATTAGGCCTCTGGAATTAATATATAAACCCCATAAAACAGTAAAATCCGATTGTAATTATGATCATAATTACAATCGGATTTCCACTATAGCATAATAATGCTTGAATCACCTGCAGTGGAATATCAGTATACGTTATACTAAAACAAATAGATCCAACTATCTTTTCTCTTAGAATCGACTTTCATAAAGTATAAATTTTGCAAATCGACAAGATAAAAATTAGCAGCAATTTTTGTTATTATAATTTGTTCTGCATTGCCAATTATCAATAGCATACCATTTTCTTAATACTTATGTTGTTTTGAGTTTTTCATTTAAAAGTTGAAATAATCCTTGGCATTTCCATAGCAAATATTGGCAATGGTACTTCCTACCAAATCCATATCCTGGGGTAATTCACCCGAAGCCATTTCTTTTCCGAAGAGGTTACACAA
>NZ_JBLXIB010000032.1:0-7520 GCF_048269745.1 Zunongwangia sp.
AATAAGAAAGTCATTGTGAAGTGGTCAATCAGAAAAGCTATAATCCTTTTTTTCCTGCTTGATAGAGTAAGTCTATCTTCGAAATTTTGTGTCATTAGATATAATAGGTTCATATTGGTGCTAACGTCTCTGTATATGAAGCGTAGCCTGCCGATAGGTGGCTATGATTTCATATACAGTGTTACAAGTTTTTATTTTATCATTCCAAAATTTTTATTTTGCAACCAATTCCTCATGAATTCAGCATCACAAAGATGGTAAACCCAATTTCTGTTATTCCCTGTTTCATATTCGATAGTGAAAATTTTTCCACCAATTTTTCCGACCATTTCATCGAAATATGGTTTGATATCTGTCCAATTAGCCTGTTCCCATAACCACATCCCTTCCTTCATTTTATTCGGTAAAGATTGATAAGGAAAAATTGCTCCTCCAAAATCAATTAATCCATCAAATTTTTCCGCGATATATAAAGTCAATTCTCCGAGTATTTTATGGTCAATTTCTCTGTTGCACATAGCATAAAATCCTAAGTCAAATTTTGCATTGAATCCAACACAATTGTTAATCATTAAAATTTCTTCTTCAGAGTAATTGGAATCAATTTTTTGTTTATCAATTTCGAAAGGCCTACCATCAGTATTGTTAACAGAACCATTAATAGATTCTGTTGATATCACCCAAAAATCATTTCCTTCGACTTTATCAGAAATATTAAGGATTACATTTTCAATTTCTCTCTAAGTTCCTTCATTCGGAATAGTTTCCAATAAGACTGATGATGTTGGTCCTGCCATTTCTATTTAATTACTTGTAACGGACCGCATATGAGGCGTGTAGGGTTTGAAATAGTCCGACCTCTCAGAAAACTCACTTAGCCCATTGCTTTTCAATAGGCTAAATTAATAAGAAAGTGTCAATTTAAAAGCAATGGGCGCACAAATTGAAATCACCTCTCTTTGCTTAGCATCTACACCCCACATGACTTATATGCATTGTTGTAGTGCGTTTTTACTCAAATGAGAAATTTATCTCTTCAATAATAAAACCATTAGTTGTTGAATAATAATTATTCGATGCTGATGATTTTGAAATTATTATCAATATACCATTGTTATAAAAAATCCTATATGGATAACCTTTAGTAGATATTGTCTCAATATGTGATAGATTATTAAGATTATAAACTTCTATAGACTTGTTATTGCTACATGCTGCTAAAACTTTTGAACCATCATCATTAATTATGAAATCTGAGAATTTCAAATCTCCTCTAGGTAATCCATTAACATATGATATCGTGTTATTAAAAATATTCCCTAGAGGTGCACAGATGAACTTTTTTGAATTGGGAATTATTTTATATTGCGACGATATTGCATATTCACTATCCCATGGGTCTTTAAACTTCCTGGAAACTAAATTTCCATTGCTATCATAGTTGTAATATGATATTTCGTCTGAATTAACACTGAAAAGTTCAGTATTGGTATTGGGAATTATTTCCAATCTCCTACTTTCATCTCCATACCTTGTTAATTTAGAAATAACTTCCTTAGTATTTCTGTTTATTACAACCATTGGTTCGTCTGATGTACTTGTGCAATTAAAAATAATATTATCTTTTATCACCGAAGAAATGATTGAAAATGCACTAATCTTAATCTGTTCTATAAGTTCAAAATTTTCAGCATTATATATATATAACCAACCATCCTCTCTAGGTACAAGTAATTCATCTTTTTGGTTGCCAAAATATAAGGAACAAAAACCTACACCCGAATTAAAATCAAAATCAGTTTCTTCTTTTGTCTTAAAATTATAAGCTTTAACTAAACCATCATTTCTATTAATAAATAAAATTTGGTCTTTCTTTTGGTAATAAATAATATCATCAGTTTCAAATTCGATTAGAGAAATATCCCTTTTATATTCAATTATATTACTATAAATGATTTTTGAATAATATGGATTGTCTGCATTTGGAATTAGCCCTTGAATTTGATAAGAAATTACAGGAGTATACGGAACTTCTTCATCAATAAAACTTAGAGTTTCATTATCAAGGTTAGTTGCAATTGTATTTGAACTTGAATAGTATGAGTCGTCAATTACGCCATTGACTCTCACAACATTGAAAGAAGTAATGCTGTCATTAGAAACTGTCCAATTTAACTCGACACTATTTTCATAGATAATAGGTTTTTCTAAACTAATAGATGATTTTTCTCCATTTGGATTCTCATCTAATGGATAATCACAATCTTTCTCACAACTTATCAACGAAGTGATGAATACAGAAACTATCAAAATCTTTTTAATCATGTTATATTATTTATTTTAGTTACTTAATCTTTGGTGAAATGCACTACAACGGTCTCGGCTATGAGTAGTTGCGTAGTTTAGCACTTAACTTTGCAAGTATGCACCAAACTGAAAATCCTCGCGGATTTTCAGAAGTAGGCGAGAACAAGCAATTACTTATAGCCATTGTTAGCGGTAGTTTTTTAATCGTTCATTTTTATTTTGTGTTCAGTATATTTCAAAGATTCAATGCCCGAAATATTAAATCCTTGTTTAGAAATATAGTCCACATTTTCTTTCATTGAAACTTGAACTTCTTTTTTAATGGTCAGATTTCCATATTCTTCATAGGCTTCTGGTAAATAGATTGAAAATGATTTTCCCTTTCTAAAGGTTCCAATTTGCGTGTCTCCATATTTATTTTCAGGGTCTAAAAAGAACAAGTAGTCTTCTTGCGTGTCAGTTTTATTTTTAGAAAATCCAATTGAAAGCTAGGGAATCGCTGTATTTTCCTCATATCCACTTAACCAACCAACAAGATTGTGATAAACATAAAAACTAATTGATTGGTCAACTTTGATTATTTTCCAATCTCCGTATTCCGAAATTCCGAAATTGTATATTTTATATTCTTCATTTCCTGAAAGTTCTCCATATTCTTTAATTCCTTTGAGAATGTAACTTTCAGTTGTGCTTTTTGTAAGTATGAATCTGTCGTAATCTTCGCTCTTTATTTTCTTTAAAGTTCCTAGAGTCGGTTTTTCTTGTTCAGCTGTATTTACTTTAGTCTCAAAACCCTTAGTGTTTTGACCAATTAGATTGTTTTCTTTTTTCTCTCCAAACTGATTGAAAAGAATTAAAATAATTACAATTGCGATTACGCCTATTATTATGTACTTCATTTGTTTTTTCAAATTACCGCCAACTGTTAGTATATGGCAAGTAGCGTGAAATTATGAGTTAATTTTCAATCTCGCGACAAGCCAAAACTTTTGCATTTTGATTTTATCTTTACTTTTCAAAAGCCAAATATACCAAAATTTACGATTTAGAAAGAACCTCGCTATTTTTTATATACGGTGTTAGGCAACGTATTTTATTCGTAATATTGAATTGATCGTTTTATTATTCTTAATGGTTTATTATCTTTAAAATTAATCTTTTCAATCCAATTATCTTTATAATCATACTTATATTTATATTCCCAAATTTCCTTTGGGCTTTCGTCACTGGGAATCCGAGAATGCTCTATTAAATCTCCTTTTTTATTAAATTTTTCCACTGTTATTACAAAATAGCTACTGCCAATTGGTTTTGACACAGATTCTTTTAATTTTCCATTTTCGTAATAACTGTTTTTAATTTCTGTTAAAGAAGAATCATTTTCAATGTTGTGCTTTTCTAGCGTTAAATTACGATCTGAATTATAAAAAAAATGGCTTTCATAAACTAGAGTGTCCCAAGTGTTATATTCGACAACCTTTTCTTTACTTTTTAAATGATACTCATTAAAAGTCCTATCTATTATTTTGATAGGAATATCTTTAGATTTAAACTCTTTCTCTGAAATTATATTATCATATTTATCGTATTCAATTTTGTATACATAAACTATTGTGTCATTTTGAAAAATTTCCATCTTGACCGGTCTATTTTTATCATCACGCTTAATTTTATGAATTCTTTTGAAATCATTATTTGACATTATCCACTTTGTAATACTGTCTTTGGAATTGTATAGAAACTCATTATCATAAAATGATCCTTTTCCGTAATTATCTATTTCTTTTCTGTTTATTAGTTTATTATCCTTATCATAAGTATATAAAACTTCATTAATTAGTTTTCCATTTGCGTAATACTCTTTTTCAAAATCTAGTTTCCCGTCTTGATTAAATTCTATTGTTATATTTCGGTCAAGTCCACTGCTATTTTCTTTATTTCCAATTCTAAATGTGTCTTTTTGTTGAATCAAGCTGAACACTTCTGATTTTAGAGATTTAACTTTTCCGTTTAAGCCATAGTCAGAAATATCATTTTTTCTTTTAGATAAACTTGAAGAATTTGAGCAACTATAAGTTGAAAAACCTATTAGTATTAATATTATGATTGTTTTTTTCATATGTTGCCTAACTGTCAAGTGTATGAGTAGTAGCGGATATTATGCACTTACTGTTCGGTTAGGCAAAAAGATAGCTAAGAGGAAGAAACTTTGGGTTTGGCACTTTCCCCCGATATTTCTTATACACCTTGTTGTGTGTAGTTATTTATTCTTCTTCGTATCTGTCAAAATAATTTTCGATTTCAAAGTCGAATATTTTTTTTGATCTCGGTTTAATCATAACATTTCCATATGTCCCAATTACCTCTGCTTCTGTATCCCAATTTCCGCGTGTGAATTTAAATTGCACAGGACTTTTTAGTTTTAGTGTTATTTTCCTTTCATAATCGGATACTTTTTTCATTTTAACTTTTTCGGGATTCCAGTCTCCTAAATTAGTTTGATTTCCCGTTATGAAAACTTCATATTCTTTTTTAGGAACTTTTACCTTAATGGTAACTTCATATTCTTCATTGGTTAATTCACTATCTTGGTTTTTCTGAATATTTTCAAAATAAAATTCCAAAGCGTTATTTAGACTTGGTGGAAAGGTATTCCAATGATTATTGCTCGGAAATTTGCTTATTTCTGCTCTTATGTTTTCGTTTTTCAAGTTATTTCTGAAAAAATCGTAAACTTTTTCTCTTGCAGGTTTCCATTCTTTCCAATATTCGACACCCTCGTTAGCATTGCTTAAGTAGATGAAGGTTTGTTTTTTAATTTTTTATAGTCGAAATCAATAAGTGCTTTTGCTATTTTTTCGTTGTCATATGCAAGATTGGGCGAAATTGCAATATAATTTTGAAATAGATTTGGTTTTTCGCATAACGAGTATAATACAAATGAAGCTCCTAAAGAATGACCAACTGCAATATTATGGTCCAAAGTCCTATAATTTGAATTAATGTAATGATGACCTCAGATGAGACATAATTCAGAAAATTTTCTGCATTTCCAGAGTATTTTCCGTATCGTTTTTTTGAATCTTCAGTTTCTAAAACTGGCAATAAGTCATTGTTCCTAGAATAGTCGAGTTTCTCGTTGTAAGGAGAAGAAATTCCAACAACAATAAAAGATTAGTTTCCATCTGTTAAAAATGAAATTATTGAGCTGGTATAATCAAAAAACTCTCTGTTTTGACTATCGAATACATAAATTACATTGAAAAATTCATTTGTTCTCCAATCATAATCGGCAGGCGTATAAATTAGAATATCTCTTTCCTGATTTAATACTTTTGATTGAATTTTTACATTTTCAACTCTTGCGATATTTTGTCCAAAAATTAAACTTGTCCAAAAAATCAGTAGAATTGTTGAAATGATATTTTTTATCATTTTTAGTTAGTTTGGTTTATTACACATAACGGCCTTGTATAACCGTCAGTTACGGGTTTAAAGATAGTAATTTTCGGTTTGGCACCGACGTTAGCAATTCCGAGTGGATTCGGACGTAGTCGAATCCACCGTAATTGCGGTTATACGTTGTTGGCAACTGGCTTTTAATTTGTTTTAACCGAACCAGAACACATATCACCTTCTTCAATTCCATTTAACCAAACTTGTAGTTTTTCAGTTCGCTCTTCAGTTAGTTCCTTTAAAAACAAAGAAACACACATTGGATAAACACTTCCATATTCAGCTTGCTTATTTTCAGCAGGAAATTTCATTTCCAATTCAGAATCTCTGTATGAAATCCAAATTCTTTGTGTCTTTTTTAGTCGGTCAATGAAAATTGAGTCAGATTTATATTCAGTTAGTATTTTTTGATAAACCTTATTTAATTCAATATCAGATTTTTTATATTCTTCACTTGCATTTTTATTCATTTCGTGTTGAGTTTGTCCAAAAGCACAAAAGTTAAAAGTCATAAATAAGATTATCAGAATTCGATTCATTTTCTTTATGTGTTATGTTTTTTTAGCTTGTTGCCAACGGTTTGTGTATGGCTCGTTGCGGTTTGGTTTGCCAGGTTTTGTCTCTTTAAATTAAATATAGCTAAAAACATCGAATATCGATTAAGTATTTAGCCGCAATTGACTATACGCATTGTTATGCGTTGGCTTTTATATTATTTGATTTTTCTTTATTTTCTATAAGTTTTATTGTTTTACTATCCCAATTTAAAATAACTCGATAATTTTTAAAAAAGTCCAAGCCGAATGTTTTTTCTAAATATTGCTCAGAATAAACCTCTTCATTTTTCAAAATTTTATTTCCGAATTGTATTTCTTTAATTACTCCGGTATAAGATTGTCTCATTGTTTTTTGTTGTCCATAAATACCAATAACACCACGACTTTTAAATTTTTCAAAATCTGAAATTTTGCCATTTTTTATTTGCTTTTCAAATTCAGAAAACGGAATTACGATACCACCATTATAGCCTGTATCTACTGTGAAATTCCAAACTTTTTTACCATTTATTTTGCATGCAATAGAAGGTACTCCAGCAAAACCAATAAATAATTTGTTTGTTATTGTTTTTTTAGGTACTGTTAATTTTGATTCATTGTCAGTTATAGTAATTTGTTTCTTTTCAAAATCAAAATCCCAAATAGCATGTTGCATTAAGTTAGAACCAATAATTCCATCAATTTTCATAGAAGAATAATATGGTACAGATTTAAAATCATTTATTGAAGCTATTGTTCCAGCAAAATCAACTGATCCAATTTTAATAGTATCTATTCTTGCATATTCTATAATTTTATATCTATTGTAAATATCTCCTATTTTTTCTGAATCGATAACTTTTAAATTTAAGCTCTTTGATAATTCTTTTGATACAGCATTAGAAGCTCCTGTATCCAAAATGAAATTATAATCTTTATTTTTAATTTTTGGTTTTATAAATATAAAGCCATTTATAATTTCAAAAGGAACAATAATTTTATAATTTTCTTGAATTGTTTTTCCTTCTCTAAGATATTTTTCAGCCTTACTAACTGCACAACTATTTACTATAATAAATGTTAGAATGTAAATAAAGATTTTAATGATTTTCATATATGATTTCGTATTTTTTTTAGCTTACGCACAACGGTTTCGAGTATGGACAGTTGCGTGGTTGATTAGCCAGGTTTTGTCCGCTTAAAATAAATATAGCTAAAAAC
>NZ_JBLXIB010000033.1:0-7214 GCF_048269745.1 Zunongwangia sp.
ATTAATTGCTAGGTTTTAGCCTGCTTACGAAAATACTCGCGTATTTTCTATTCGGTAATTATTTGCTAGCTTAGTCACTAAACCACGCAACTAATCATACACAAACACGTTAGCAAATATTAATATCCATGAAGAAAATTACTATAATTTTTATTACTCTTTTATTTTTCAACGCTTTAAAAGCACAAGAAAAACGATCTATTGAAGAAATTTGGAAAAATACAGAAAGTCTGATTGCTAATAAAAATTATAAAAAGGCTATCGCTGAACTAAATAAAATAATTGAGTTAAATGAAAAAGATGCAAGAGCATACTTCCTAAGAGGAAAATTAAATGCAACACTAAAGATTTCAAACGGTTGTGAAGATGCTAAAAAAGCGGCAGATTTAGGACTCAAAGAGGCAAAATTAGTATATGATCAATATTGCGGTAAGCCTGATAAAGAAGATTTAAAAGAAAAAATAAATAATCTTGAAAACATAGCTAAACAATTTCCTGAGAAACCTGAGCCATTTTATAATATTGGAAATCTATACTTTGATAATAGAGAATATAAAAAAGCAATCGGATATTATAATAAAGCTATAAATATTGATGAAAACTATTCTGCTGCAATTTTTAATAAAGGTGTATGTAAAATTAATTTAAAAGAATTTGAAAACGGATGTGAACTAATTAAAAAAGCTGCTGATTTAGGATATAAACAAGCAATGAAAGTAATAGGAAAATGTAATGAATTAATTGGGAAATAACATTTGCTAACATCGCGTATAGCCAATTGCGGCTAAATACTTAATCATATTCGATGTTTTTAGCTATATTTATTTTAAACGGACAAAACCTGGCTAATCAACCCGCAACTTGCCATACTCGAAACCGTTAGCTGCAACCTTAAGAAATGGATAACAAAGAAGAATATCTTGATATCATAGATAGAGAAAAAGATTATAAAGAAATCCGATCTGAAACTTTCCGAACAGAAATCGGAATAAGAGCAATCGGACAGATTTATCATGATCATTCCAGCGATCAAAACTCACAAGAGAATGTTTTGAGACTTAAAAAAAATATTGAATACAGACTTTTTTCTGCAAGTCATCAATATTTACTCTTACTAAGAGAACTCGGTTCCGCTGAAAACCATCTTAAAAATCTATTTGAAGAAAATCCACAATTTATGGATTGGAGAACAGCGGAGATGACCAATCCATATTTTGATCAAGTAGAAACACAACTTTCCTCTATATTTGATAGTATAATATTTCATATTTCATCTGTTTTTGATTATTTGAGTCATTCCATCTGTTACATTTATTTCACAAATAAGCAGAAGACCTTGTACTGGACAAAATTGGCTAAAAAAGTGAGGGGAGATTTTAAGGGGAAATTTAAATTCTGTAAAACCGTAGATGAAATAGATAGAAGGTTTGTAGGACAGTTATATAATTATCGATCTAGACTTTTACATAATAAAAGAGATCATCATACTTTTGCTACTATTTTCGAGTCAGATAGTAAAAAATTTAACTTAAAAATTAACTGCTCAGAAGAGTCTTTAAAGAAATTTAAATCTGTGATTAAAAAAAAGACAAATGAAAAGCAAAAGATTACGTTAGCCTTCCTTGGATCTTGGTTGATAAAACAAACATTTTATGAAATAGAGAATCTCTTAGACTCAATTAAGAAAGATCTAGAAGATAATTCTCATTTTCACATAAATTTGAGAAAACCAAAGGGAGGACCGAACGCTCTAATGATTTTTAGTTTAAATCAAGAAACAAATTTTGCTGAGCCAGCTTCTCAAAGTATTTGGAAGGATTATAAGAAAAAAGGCAGCAGCTAACAATGCGTATAGCCAATTGCGGCTAAATACTTAATCGATATTAGATGTTTTTAGCTATATTTATTTTAAGCGGACAAAACGTGACTAACCAACCCGTAACTGGCCATACTCAAAACCGTTGTGCATAATATGAGAAAAACACTAATATTAATACTTGGAATTACTATTTTACAACTGATTTTCTCTTGTAAATCTCAATATTCTAAAACTGAATTAAAAAATAACTTTTCGACTGAACAAATCTCTGACTTAAATAAAATAACGGACTTTTTTAAAAACCAAATCTGTGAAAATAAGAAGTCGGTTTTTAAAACTTGCTTTTCTAAAATATTACCTGAATTATTAGAAAATGGTTGGCAACCGATTTTAAAAAAAGTAGACTTTGAGCAGCAAAAAGAACTTTATAATTCTATTTCCAAATCTACATTTAACGAAATATGGGAGTTTGGAAAAGCGACTTATCCAGATACTGGATTGGAATTAAAAAGTTTAAGTTCAAAATACAATGGAAAATATCAAAAATATTTGAGTGAACTTGGAAAAAACAATGCAGAAATTAAAAAATATGCTGATAGACTTATTGCTACTGGAGATTTCGAATCAATGGGTTTGTTACAACAAAGGATTTACAAAAACCCGAAAGAATTTGATTTAAACAATCCGAATATTCAGTTATTAATCGCTGTTCATTACTTAACCCAAAATGACCAACAAAAAAGAACTGACAAATGGAAATCCGAATAAAAAATACTATGCACAACACCGGCTATAGTTCATTGCGTCGGAATTTCATAACTGAAATTCCTTGCATTTTTACTATCTTCGGTTTACGGCGGAAAATCCTCGCGGATTTTCACGCAACGAAACCATAGCCAAACACGTTGTGGTTAATTTGAAAAAATGACAATAGAAGAACTAAAATCGAATATAAAATGGTGGGAATCTAAAAGATGGATTTATAATGTCGCTGTTGGACTTTTCGGAATTTTTGCTATTTATGATGGACTTTCAAGAGGAGAATACTTTTGGACTTTAGACGACACAATCGGAATTATAGTTTGGGGAATTAGAGCAAATATTTTTTACTCATTAGGAATCTTATTAGAATTATTTGATTGGTATTATCTGAAAAATAAAGTCGGAATTAAAAAACTGCGAATAATATTCTTCATAATCGGACTTTTATTTAGTTGCTTCTGGACTTTATGGTGTGGTTGGCTCTACTTTGCAAAACCTTATTTATGGTAAAAAAAATCATTTTTCTATTTGTGATTTTGACAATAATCAGCTGCAAAAAAGAAAAAGTTGATGGAATTATTATTGGCGACACTTTGCTTGTTCATCAATCTTTGTCGGAAAACATAAAAATGGAAAGTTTGATTAACCACGCTCTGAAAAAAGATAAAAACGCAATCATTGGAATAAAAAAATTTCCGAATGGTGGAGCAGCAAGTTCTTATGGTTTGGGTTACGTTTTAACCCAAATAATTTATCGAATTGGTGAAAACGAATTTGCAAATATTTTAAGAGAAATACCAAAATCGGAACTAAATGGATTTGAAGGACTAATAGCTGTTGGACTTTAATATGGAGACAATGACTACGATGGAAAAATGGACAATAAAAGAATGGAAACGGAATTTCCAAAACTAACTAAAATACTGAATGAGTAAAAAAACTAACCACAACACCGGCTATAGTTCATTGCTTCTGACTTTCCTTTCGGAAAGTCCTCGCAAATTTGCTATCTTCGGTTTACGGCGGAAAATCCTCGCGGATTTTCACGCAACGAAACCATAGCCAAACACGTTACCATACATTTTAAAGAAAAATTTGAAATTATTTAAATCACATAGACTAACATTAAGAGAAAAAGGATTACAGAGAATAGAACTGATTAAAAAAAATAATTCAGAGACCTTATTAATTCATTATAGCTGTGAAAGTTTCTTAAATTCAAATGGACGTTCACCGAGAATTGTGTCAATTTCATTAATGGATTTAGAAACATCTCAAACAAATACTTATTCAGTACATCTTCAAGCACAATTTTTAAAATATGATTTTAATAATCTAACTGAGATTGAAATTGACGAATGTGAGAAGAAAATGCTATCCGAATATTATAATTTTTTACAAAAAAATAGAACGAAATATTTTGTCCACTGGTCAATGAATAATAGCAATTATGGTTTTAAAGCAATTGATAATAGATATAGAATATTAGGAGGACGACCAATTGAAATTGAAAACAAATTCAAAATTAATCTGGGTGAAACACTTTGTTTAATTTATAGCGATTTTTATTCAAAAGATGGAAATGGAGGAAAATTATATAATCTAAGTATTCTAAATAATTTTAAACCAAGAGAATTTTTGAAGGGTTCTGAAGAAGCTGAAAGTTTTGAGAAAAAAGAATGGTTGAAACTTCATTATTCTACGCTTTCAAAGGTTAAATTGTTTAAGTTCATTATTGATAAAACAGCCAATAATGAACTGAAAGTATATTCTACAAAAAAAGATATTTTCGGTATATCACTTTCTGGTTTTAATGAAATGATTAACAACAACATCATTCTAAAAATCATTTGGTGGTTTGTACTAATAATATTAGGGATATTGATTAAGGAACTTTATTCGACAATTAAAAACGTATGGTAACACCGTATAACAACAATTGCGGTTTTTTGTCCTGCGGACACAACCGCGCAAGCATAAAAGTCGGTAAATTTAGCTATCTTAGTTTCAAACCAATCCGCAACTGATTGTTATACAAATCCGTTCTACACAATTTGACCAACAACACGAATAAATGACTATAAAAGAAGCTATTTTAAAAGTATTAGAAGACAACATTGGTTCTTTCACGTATTTGGAAGTTCTGAAAATGATTGATGAAAAAAATTACATTGATTGGGGAAATGCAAAAACTCCTTCTGATACAATTGGAGCTCAATTAGGGCATTTTATTAGACAAAATGACTCAAGAGTTAAACGTGTAAAAGGAAAGAAAGGATTTGAATATTATTTAGCTAAATATGAAAACGAATTAAACCTTTCTGAAGTTGTTGAAAAAGAATCTTTAATTAAAAAACCAGCTTCTAAAAAGTATCAAGAACGAGATTTACACAAACTTTTAAGCTCATATTTAAAAAGTCAAAATATATATTCAAAAACGATATTTCACGAAAAATCAGCGAATAGTAAAGATGACCATCAAAAATGGATTCATCCAGATATGTTAGGAATTGATTTTTTGAATCTTAAAAATCCGTATAGTAATGCGTTGTTAAAAGTTATAAATAAAGCAGATGCATTTAACTTAATATCATACGAATTAAAGAGAGAAATAAAATCTGACTACGAATTGAAAAAATGCTTTTTCCAAGCTGTTTCGAATTCAAGTTGGGCAAATTATGGATATTTAGTTGCATTTGAGATAAGTAAAAACTTAATGAATGAAATGGAACGACTTAACCAATCTTTCGGAATTGGAATTATAGAATTAAACGGAAATCCATACGAAAGTAAAATTTTGTTTCAACCAACTTACAAAGAGTTGGATTTCAAGACAATTGACAAACTTTGTGAAATAAATACTGAATTTGAAAAATTTATTGGACAAACCGAAACTATGTTAATTGCTCCTGAAAAATATGTAAAAGGAACAAAAAAGGAATTTGAAAGTTTTTGTGACGATTATTTTAAAACAGATTCCGAAATTGAAAAGTATTGTAAGGAAAAGAATATTCCGTTAGAAGAAGAAGAAAAAACTGTGTAGAACACCGTATATAATTTATTGCTAGTTCTAGCCTACTTACGAAAATCCTCGCGGATTTTCTATTCGGTTTTTATTTGCTAAATTACGTGATAAACCACGCAACAAACCATATACAAACACGTTAGCAAGAATAATGACCGAAACTTCAACTTAGAACAATGAAGAAAATTAGTAAAGCTGATTTAATAAGAAAACCTGAAAAATATTTAATTGGATATAATTCTTTAGAAAAATGTGCAATAAAAAATAAAGCTGATGAAGAAATAGATTACAAATATATATGTAAAACTTGTTCGTCAGAAGTTGATACCATTATCGTAGAATATTCAAGAAAAGGTGATTTGAAAGGAACAGCCACGAAAGAGGTTGCTACTTATTTTTGTGAAAATTGTAATAAATATTTTCTTAGTGATTACTGGATTCCTCAAATTGATGCTTTGGCAGACCAAACTAAAACTAAATTAAAAATACTTCCTGAGTTAGGTATTAATTCAATTAAAGAACTTGAGATATTTTGTGAAATATTATGGGATGAAGAAGATTATTTAGGAGAATTTTTCATTGAAGAGGATGGAATTAAAATCTGCGTAAGTAGTCAAAGTTCCTTGTTTGTTGAAGCTCTTAATTTAACAACAGATTATGATTTAAGTGATTATGGGCATGATATGTCAGAGACTTTAAAGATAAATCCAGGTATGCCATATAGTCCAGAGCAGAGAAAAAAGATAACTACTTTAATTGCAAAATTACAAATGCAGATTAATGGTCGGTTGAATTTTTGGACTTTGAACTTTAAGGAAAATTTTATAGAACATGAGCCAGAGATTTATAAGGACTTGTGTGATTTATTGATAGAATGGGATGATGATAGAATTGCGCTTTCAATTTTGAACGAAATATATTCAGGGAAAGGACCGGGGAGATTTATAAATGTTTTTAGACTCTTAGAATATGTTTTGCATATATGTTTGCTTAGAGACATTGAGAAAATAAGATTTGATGAAAATTATTCAGCGAATGATTTTTCAGAATTAACTAATCAGTTTCAATTGGACTTAAAAACTAAGTTAAAGAGGCGAATTGGTAAATTAGAGGTAAAACCTGCTGAAATATTGCAAGATTTGTGGCATCGAATAAGCTTTGGAGAATCCTATGATGAAGTTCATATTTATGAAAAGATTATACGATTCAGAAACAGCTTGGCGCATAAACCTGATAAAGACACTGTAGAAATAGGCATACAATTACCATGGGAAGAACCTTCGTTTGTTGGATTTACAAATGATATGTTGAGACTAATCCATAAGATAATTAAAGAAAACTAATAAATTACTCTTGCTAACAATGTATATACAAAATAGGCGGAATAGTAGTAAATTCAAGGGTTGTAGCCCGCTCCAATTTCACAGCGGTTTGATAGGTTTGAAGCCCGCAATCGCCTACTTTGCATATACTCAACGTTGTACAACATACCCAAAATGAACAAACTGCTGACAATTTCACTTCTGATTTTCTTATTTCTGTCTTGTAAAAATGATAAGAAATCTGAATTGGGAATTTATGCGGAAAACCAAACTTCATTTTTCGATT
>NZ_JBLXIB010000034.1:0-6785 GCF_048269745.1 Zunongwangia sp.
CTTAAGACGGTTAATCGCAAATAAGCGGCTATTAGATAAAATTGTGTAATTTTAGAAAACAAGCAAGAAAAGGATAAGCCGACAAATCCGTGTCCCTACTCCACTACTTGCGATAATCGAAACCGTTGCCAGCAATGCCTCTGAAGAACTTCCTCGAATCGGTTATGACAAAAAGAATTAACGTCAAAATAGATAAAATAAGTTTAAATTTTAATGAAAACTGAATCGAATAAAAAAATCAAAACGATATAAAAAAATAGATTAATCGAAAATTTATAAAACGAAAGAAAGTTTTGAAACCAATCTGAATTCGAAATGACGAAAATCAGAACGGATTAGATTCAAGAGAAATCGAAAAAAATAGAAAATTTAAAAAAACAGATTCTAAAAAACAAAAAATTGATTTCTACTCTACTCTGACAAATGAAATTATTAATCGAAAATTGACAAATTTGATTCAGAATTACAAAAGAAAAAATAACAAAACGTGTCGGCAAAGCTGGCAACAATGGTTATAATTCAAGCCTTTTTGCTAAATTTATTGCTACGTATGAAAATCCTAGCGGATTTTCACGCAACGCAATCATAACCTAATCCGTTACCTATAATATAAAAAAAATGAAAATTTTAAGTCTTATTAAACAAGAAAAAATATTTACTATAATCTTCTTTTTTAGTTTAATTTCATCACTTCGCACTCTTATATTGCCACTGCAGGGTGACGAATTAACATATGCTATGATTTCTGATAATATATTGACTGGAAAATATTATCAGGTGAATTATCCCTCTACAGTTACACCAATTATTCCTTTTATTATGTCATTTTTTAAAGTCAATTCATTTCCTCACTTAGGTTTTATTTTGAATAAATTATTTAATATTGGGTTGATGTTTTTTGGATTTCGATTTGCCTATCTATTTTTCAAAGAACAAAAATTAAACCAAAGAGTAATATTATCAATATTGGCAATTACAGCCACTAACACTATCGGAATTGCATTTTTTCCTAGTTTATATCCTGAATCTATTCTATTTTTTTGTTTTTGGGGCTTTATGTATTACTTTAATTCAGAACTTAATACGAATACTTTTTTAAAAACATTTATCTTCTTTTTATTATTATCAATAACTAGATACCTATATCTTATTCTTGGATTATTAGTAGTCTATAAATTTTACCAACATTTTAAACATAGAGATAGAAAATCTATATATAAACTTATCACATATAGCACTATATTAGCTTTGCCTTTACTTTTTTGGTTTAAATATGTTTATTTCATTGAAATGCAGAACCTATCTGAAATAAGTTATTTCAATAGGTTTAAAACAGATAATCAACTATTATATAATATTAAAGCAGGCCTTGGTTTAATACAACATCATGAGGTAAGTAGAATAAATGGCATTCCTGCTTTCGTATCACTTTTCATACCAATAACTGGTTTCAGAAATTATATTTTTAGTACGTTGCTTATTTTTGCATTTATTTATGGATATCTAAAGAAAATGAAAACAGAAGGTTTAAAAATTCTTTTAACATCCATAATTTTGTTAATGACAGGTTTAATTTTAGCAGGTACTGGTTTTAGTAGATACTGGTTAATCCTCTTACCGGGTTTTTTCCTTGGATATTATTTATTAGCTACCAAATTTAAAGTAAAAGATGAATGGTTTATTTATGCTTCTCAATTTATATGTTTTATTTATATTACAAATGAATTAAGACTTGATTATCTAATTTTAACTAAAATATTATAAAATATAAATGGATATAACAATTATTATTCCTGTATTTAATGAAGGAGAGATTATAGAAAGTGTTATTAAGAATTTAAGAAATGAAGGCTTTGAAAATTTACTTGTTATTAATGATGGCTCATCCGATGAAACGCCTAATATTTTAAAGAGAATCGGAGTTAAATCTATTACACATAATTATAATAAAGGATATGGAGCTAGTTTAAAAACTGGTATTAGAAATAGCTAATACAGAGTATATAGCAATTTATGATGGAGACGGACAACATATACCTTCTGAATTAAAGAAGGTTATTGATGTAGCTAGTTGCAGAGAATATGATATGGTAACAGGAGCAAGAGGTGAAAAATCTTTTCAGGTTGTTAATCGTAAATTAGGAAAACGTTTAATAAAATATTTTGTAAATAAAATATCTAAAATTGATGTTCCCGATTTTAATTCGGGATTACGTGTTTTTAAAAGAGAAGTAATTAAAAAGTACTTGCATTTAATGCCTGACGGATTTTCTTTTTCTACAACATCAACAGTTACCTTTTTAAAATTACAATATAATGTAAAATATGTTCCTATTTTCGTTAAAGAAAGAGATGGAAGAAAATCTAATGTTAAAATAAAAGATGGGTTTAAAACTTTGATGTTAATCCTTAATTTATCTGTATTATTTGCTCCACTTACATTTTTTATCCCTATTTCCATATTTTTTATAGCCTCTAGTTTTATTTATTTCATTTTATATTCTATAATTGAAAGAATACATATTACAAGTTCAATGACTTTACTATTTATAACTGGAATCATTATATTTTTTATGGGGATAATTTGCGAACAAGTTTCAGCTGTTAGAAGAGAACTAAACAATTAAATATTAATTCAGAGTCTAAATTAACCATTAAAAGAATAGATTATGAATGATATTATTGGAAAAAAACTAGAAAAAATAAGAATCAACAAAGTACTGCCCTTCATTAAAGGAAAACTACTAGATATTGGTTGTGGAAACAACGGATTA
The DNA here is from genome assembly GCF_048269745.1 of Zunongwangia sp. Classification (NCBI taxonomy): domain Bacteria; kingdom Pseudomonadati; phylum Bacteroidota; class Flavobacteriia; order Flavobacteriales; family Flavobacteriaceae; genus Zunongwangia; species Zunongwangia sp. The sequence goes on from NZ_JBLXIB010000034.1 coordinate 2,775, forward strand.
AAAGATACTTACGGAAATGGTATTGGTGTAGATGTATATGATTGGGGAAATGTAGATTTAATAGTTAAAGACACATCAAAAATTCCATTAAAAACACAATCTGTAGACACAATAACTATTATTGCAGCCTTAAATCATATACCAAATAGAGGTGAAGTTATATACGAATGCCAAAGATTGCTGTGTAATGATGGTAAACTAATCATAACCATGATACCTCCTATCATATCTACTGTTTGGCATTTTCTAAGAAAACCTTGGGACGTCGATCAATCTGAAAGAGGAATGAAAGAAGGTGAAGTATATGGCATGACGTCTAAGCAAATAATAGAATTAGCAAAAGAAAGTGGTTTTAAATTAAAAAAAGTTTCTTCTTTTATGTTCGCAATAAATAAACTTTATGTTTTTGAAAAAAATAAAATCTCTTAGCAGTAAGGCTGATAAAATTTTTATTTCAAAGTACCTACTAATAAGTGTTATAGGTTATACTTTAATATTTTTTGGCCTTTATTTTTTTATTGATATATTAAATTTTTCTAAAACTGTTTCTTTTATTATAATTTATGCTATTAACTATATTATAATCTATAATATTCAACTTAATTACTTGTTTAAAACGAAACACGAATCTAAAAAATTAATTAAATTCATAATCTATTTACTTACTTTTTATTTACTGGCAAACTTTTTATTTAATGTATTTTTAAAAATAGGTTTTTTATATTTAATTTCTACCGCATTAACAATAATCATATTATTCCCCTTAAGACTACTAATTTTAAAAAAAGTAGTGTATAAAGATTAATAATAAAATAAAGGTCAGTTATAAACCAAAAAGTTAGTGAGTAAAATTCCGCTACTATTCTTATATTAATCCGTTATGCACAATTTTGACCCGTCCGGAAATAAGGCTACATAATTTTAAACATTATGATGTACAAAAATGACAACATAATCAAACGGTATTCCGAATCGTTCAAAATAAAGATTTTAGACGAACTTACTACTGGAAAACTCAAAAAAACCAATTATATAAACTCTACGGAATTAACCCTACTACCATCAACAAATGGATTAGGAAATACGAACGTAAAGACCTAATGAACACCAGAATCAAAGTGGAAATAAAAGATGAAATTACAAGAATAAAAGCTCTTGCTTTAAAAAGATTTACTAGACCCTTACCTGGAAGTAGCTGCTGAAAAACTTGGCTATAAAAGTACGGTAACTCAAAAAAAACTAAAAACCATGCCTTAATTAAAGCTAAATCAAAAAGTAAAAGATTTGCTTCGCTTACTACTGTCTGTGAGTATTTTGGACTCAAACGTGATGCCTATTACAAGTATCAAAATAAAGAAAGTCAACGTTTACAACTAGAGAAACAAATCATTCAAATAGTTAAAAAGCAACGCAAATCTTTACCAAGAGAAAGTGTGAGAAAAATGATGAAATCTTTGGAGAATGAGTTCACTAAGGCTAATGTAAAAGTAGGAAGAGATTCCTTGTTTAACGTACTCAAAAACCATAATATGTTGTGTTGACCCTACGAAATAAATATAGTGTGAGAATCGCGAACTCTTTGCATAGGTTCCGAAAGTACAAAAACATTGCGAAAGATGTTGTAGTCACCAGACCCAACCAAGTTTGGGTAAGTGATATCACCTATATCAGAACCTTGAAAGGCTTTTTTACCTGGCTCTGATTAATAAGAAAAATAGTAGATTACGACCTTAGTGGTAGCTTAGAACTAGCAGGTTGTTTAAGGGCTTTGAATAAAGCTTCATATCAGGCTAAAAACATGTGATGGACTAATACATCACTCCTATTAGAGAAATACAGTATTGCAGCAATGTATACACTCAAATTTTGAAAAGAAAACAAATTGAAATCAGTATGGCCGAAGAAAATCACTGTTATGAAAACGCCATGACAGAACGTGTTAATCACATTTTGAAAGATGAATTCTATCTCGATCAAACTTTTATGAACACCCCTCACACTAAAAGAGCCATAAAAAATGCCATTAATTTATACAATGAAGTAAGATTACACTTATCTTTAGATTTTAGAACACCAAATATGGTATACAAATTAACAGCTTAAATCAATTTTAACCTGTAGCCATATTTCAGGACGAGACATTACTACTGACAAAAACTACGCGGATATTAATTGATAAAATATCGGTTTAAAACAATCCAAAATCGATTAAATTCAATCACTTTTTTTAAATCGGAAAATATAGAAAATGACAAAGATTTCTAATAATTAATAGTTCGAAAAAAGAACAATTTGAACTTACTTTGATAAAAAAACAAGCGGAAATAGATAAAATTTAGTCGACTTTTCTAAAATTCAATCTTATGGAAAAAATGACTACCTATTCCTATTAAATCTTACAAGATTAAAAACAAACAGAATCTAAAAAAGAATGCTTACTCAAGCCGAAAATAAAACTGTACAATCCTAAAAACTGATGATTTTAAAGTCAATTTTCTAATATAACTTCTTTCCTATTCTATTATTAATTGATAAATGAAAATTCGATGAATTTCAATAAAATAATGAAACGTGAAAAGCACTTCGTTCTCAGCAAAACTTGTCGTAACAGAAAGGCAACAATGGTTATAATTAATTGCTTCTAACTTTGATTCCAAAAATTCCATACTTTTTATTAAATTTAGTACCATGTTGAAAATCCAAGCAGATTTTAGCGTATAGTAATCATAGTAACAACAAATGTTGTGTCGTATTATGAAGAAACTGAAAAGATGCCAGAAAAAATAGAAAGTTTAGAAAGTCATTTAAATAGTCATTACATAAATCGGAGTAATTGGTTAAGAGCTGCTGTTCTTGGAGCTAATGATGGAATTTTATCAACCGCTAGTATAGCAATTGGAGTTGCTGCTGCTAGTGATATTAGGGAAACTCTTATTTTGGCTACACTAGCTGGTTTAATTGCTGGTGCATTATCAATGGCAGCTGGAGAATATGTTTCTGTAAGTTCACAAACAGATGTCGAAAAAGCTGATATTGAACGGGAAAAACAAGAACTAAATGAAATGCCTGAAATTGAACTACAAAGACTTGCAGAGATTTATGAAAAAAGAGGTTTGAAAAAAGAAACTGCCTTAACAGTAGCAAAAGAATTAACCGAACACGACGCGCTAGCAACACATATTAGAGATGAATTAGGAATTAATGAAATTACTAAGGCTAAACCTATACAAGCTGCATTTGCTTCTGGCGCAGCCTTTACAGTTGGAGGGTTACTCCCTTTTTTAGTAACAGTATTTCTTCCTTTAAATACAATGGAATATTCACTTTATGGCTTTGCAATATTTTTTCTAATAATATTAGGAACATTAGCTGCCAAAACAGGTGGTTTTAGTATTGGAAAAGCAATTATCCGAATTACATTCTGGGGTACCGTAGCAATGGGACTGACTGCCCTAGTTGGCTATTTATTTACTGTAAATGTCGGATAAAAAACCACATGCAACAATGCTTATCCAATTACGGTAAAAACTTAATTTATTTTCAACGAACATAACATGAAAAACCTGCTCGAAATAGTTCATCCTCTTAAACATTGTCTACAATAAGCCAAGCAGAGTTTTAAAATTAATTACACTTTTACTAATAGTAACATTAATAAATTTTCGAATAAACTCAATCTGAAAAAATTGTATCCATAGTAAACAAACTAGGCATTGAAGTTTACAAACTAACTATAGTATAAAAACTGAGATATAATTAAAAACTGGAAATGAAAGTCAAAAACTTGCATTCTTTGAAATCAAAAAATATAAAATATTAGAGAAATTTGATAGTAACTAATTTTAAAAAAATATACTAATAAATTAAAAATAGCTATTTACGTGGCTGTAATTAGAATAAATAAAACATATTTGTGATGACTAGTACACTAATAAATGATCATACCCCAAAAATTAGGACAGTAAATTAAGTTCAAAAATAACTTTAATTTTACTGTATTATGACACGAAG
>NZ_JBLXIB010000035.1:0-6547 GCF_048269745.1 Zunongwangia sp.
TCGGCTATGAGTAGTTGCGTGGTTTAGCACTTAACTTTGCAAGTACACACCAAACTGAAAATCCGCGAGGATTTTCAGAAGTAGGCGAGAATAAGCAATTACATATAGCCATTGTTGTGCAACGTTATTTATTTATTTTATTTACCACGAATGAAAGTAATACATAAAACTTCCATCGCTTTTTAAATATAGTGTAAATCTTTCTCCTTCAGAATACATATGAGCAACAGTCGCAACAGAATTGTATTCCATTGGGTTTTCGGTAAAATGTAATTCGGTTAAATTTCTGTCCGACAATCCAGTAATTGACTTCTGCCAAATTGTGTTTCCGTTTTTATCTTTACTTGCAAGTATTGTTTTGTCTTTAGCTTTTGAAACAACTAAAGTTCCAAATTCAGTTTCCTGTGTTTTGATTGGTTTTAATTCCGATTTTTCTATATAGTTAACTCCGTAAAAAGGTCCGTCATCAAAAGTTGTTGTCATTTTAGGTAGATATTCCACATTTTCGACTTGAGAATAGAAGTCAGCACGTAAGAAGTCAATTTTTTCAGCGATTGATTTTTGTAGAAATTCGGTCGAGTCAATTTCTCTAATTTTCAAATAGATTTCTGAAATTTTATTAAAATAAGTTGTATCAATATTTATATTACAATTTGGATGATATTCTTTTAATTGATAGACAATCATTGGAATAATGAAATTGGTTTTAATTTCAGATTGACCTATGTCTTTAGTAAAATCCATTTTCGATAGACCGTCAAGTTCTGATTCTGGCCATTTTATAATTTCCATTTTGTCTAACCCAAAAAAGTCGAGATACTTTATTTCATAACAGTCTTTAGATTCTTGTCCGAATAAGGTCAGGTTTATAGCTAAAAATAATATTGTTAAAATTCGATTTCTCATTTTTGGTCAAATGTTGCACAACGGTTTCGTGTATGGTTAGTTGCGTGTTTAAGCACTAAAGTTAGCAAATAAATCACAGATAGAAAGTCTGAGAGGACTTTCGTAAGTAGGCTATAACTAGCAATTAATTATACACGGTGTTGTAGGTAGTTTTTATTCGATAATTTTTATTTTTTCCTTTTTCAAATCAAATATTAATTTAAATTCAAACTCTTGTTCTTTTTCTATATTTTTCAAGTCAAAACTAAAAATAGTAAATTCATATTTAGTATTATTTACTTTTTTTAATTCAGTGTAATTCTGCAAATTCCTCTTTCTCAGTTTAGCATATAATTCAGCTACTGTTTTATTAGATTGTGAAATTTCTACTGCTTTTTTTATTCGGATAATTTCAGCGAGTAAATCTGATTCAAACTTTTTCTTTGAATTTGAATATCCATTCGAATCTAAATAATTCCAAATCTTATTGTTGTGAATTTCAACACTATCAATTAAACCTTCAACAAATGAGTCTCCTGCAATTCCTTTAACTTTAAATGGCCACTCTTTTTCAATTATTTTTTCCGCATTTTGGTTCACAAAATTTCCAATACTGAAAAGAGTCCAAATTTCGAGTGTGTCATTTTTTTTCTCAATTTGAGCTAAAGTCAAATTAGAAATCAGTAAAATTAATATGTTAGTTAATATTTTCATTTAATTACCTACAACGGGTTTGTATAACCGTCAGTTACGGTTTTAAAGATAATAATTTTCGGTTAAGAACTGGCGTTAGCAATTCCGAGTGGATTCGGACGTAGTCGAATCCGCCGTAATTGCGGTTATACATTGTTAGCTGCTGGCTTTTCATTCCTTATCTTTATTTTGATAAAATTCTGGAAAACATTGCATTCCGATTGCTCCACCTCCATATTCTAAAACTACATTGTCTTTGTAATATATGTATGTACAGCCATCATTATATTGATTTATCAAGCTATCTTTCGTGTTTTTGTTGAAAATTCCATATGAAAATTTTCCCATTCCGCTTCTCTGCCAACCTATAGTTGTCGGGTTTCCACTTGATACTGAAATGCAATTTGCTTTGTCTAGTTTCTGTTTCAGATTTTTCAGGTCGTTTTTTGTCCAATTAATTACTGTTAAAAGCGAATCCGTTTTCTTTGAGTCAATATCCAAATTCCAGTTGCTTTCATAATTCCCATTTTTCTTAACGTGAAAAATTCCAAGTTCTCCATTTTCAAATTCAATTGAAATATATGTTTCAGAAGGTGTTTTTGAGTCTATAAACTTTTTGACTTCTATAATTTCGTTTTTTTTCCTTTCGAAATTGTCAATTAAGTCTTGTTTGTTATAAGAAGGACCAGTAAAAATTCCGTCAAAAGCTATATGTAAGAAAATAAAAAATCCAATAATAATGGTCAAAAATATTCCTAATATTATTTTAATTGGTTTGTTCATTTCGTTTTTCAGCTTGCAGCTAACGGTCTTGTATAACAATCAGTTGCGGATTGCTTTAAAACTAAGATAGCTAAAATTCCTGACTTTTATGCTTGCGAGGTTGTGTCCGCAGGACACAAAGCCGCAATTGTTGTTATACGGTGTTGTACGTAGTGTTTTTAATATAATGTTTTAATTAACTTTTCAACACCATAAATTAAATCTTCTCCATCTTCTTTTGTAGGCTCCTTTTCCTTATTGTGATCGCATAAATTTCTTATATCTCCTAAATGTTGAATTTTGCGCCAGTCTTTTACCTCAATTACTTCCAAAGTTTTGAGCTTATCATTATAGTCTGAAATTGAAGGATTTTTCTTTGCAATTTTGATTTTATGATTTATACAAACTTGAGCTAAATGCTTTTCTAAAACAACTCCTGCTATAGCACCAGCTCCTCTAGTAAATCCTTTTCTATTTAATTCTTTTGCTGAATCTAATTCGGAATCGAATATTTCTGCTTGAGTAATTTGTTTGATATCGAACAGGGAACTTTCGAATCTCTTCTCAACAGATTTTAGTATAGCAAATTGTTGCTCAAGTTGATTTAGTGCAGAATCTGGTCCAACAACTTTATCCTTGTAAGGTCCTCTTGTAACTATTAAACCTTGAAGATAATCTTCCATTACATAATTTCCGTGTTCTATTGACTTTCTTGTTCTTGGTTTTTCATAAAGTTTTTTAAAATCAGCAATTCTATCTGGTAATAATTGTGTCAAAAGAACTAAAGCTTCAGAATACCAAGTTTGATAATATTTTTTTACAGATTTCCGCTTTTTTTTTAAATTATCAAAATCTTTACTTTTATCTTTGAAATGTTCTTCAAATTCTTCTGGATAGCATTCAAATTGCATTGATAGAATTAAATCCTCTCCCTCAGAAATTAATTTTTTTAAATCATCTTTATATCTATCTAAATTTTTCATTTTTCTAACATTACGTACAACGGTCTAGTATAACCGTCAGTTACGGGTTAAATTAGCGATTATTTTCGGTTTGGCACTGACGTTAGCAATTCCGAGTGGATTCGGACGTAGTCGAATCCGCCGTAATTGCGGTTATACATTGTTAGGGCACGTATTTTTTTATTAATCTCCACTTTTCGTCTCTTCTATCAAGTCCTAAAAATCCGTCTGAAACACTCCAATAAATTCTTTCCACGTAATTGTCTCTTTTACTATATCGACCGTCTGATTTTAACGTTTTGACATCGTCATATTTTTTATTTTCTATAACCATTGAAGACGTCGGAATACTATCAAATCGGTTTAGGTTTATCGGATGTAATTCAGCTCCATAAAACCAAGAACCTTTCATAGTAATTCCAAAGTTTATATAAGTTTCGCCATCTTTTGATTTTACAATATGCACTAAACCTTGACCTTCCAGATATCTATCGTAATTCGGGTCAGTTGCTTTTGTAACAATTTCATAACCCTCACAATCATCTGACGAAAAGGACAAAGGGTCATAACATCCATTAAATTTACGCAATTCTTTGACGAAAATTGTGTCCATTCTATTCAAGTCAGATTTAAAAATTAAAACCTCATTTCCGTTATAAGGAATATAATTCAAATCGTTTTTGTCCACACGATAATTTCTACCACAGGAAATTAATACTATGGCAAAAAGAAAAGTCAATATTATCGAGGTTTTGTTCATATGTGCCCTAACGGTTAGTATATGAAAAGTAGGTGATTAGAAAGAACTAAACTTTCGATTAAGTACAAAGTTTGATACAAACCAAAGGCTTTGATTTCATTACTGTTCCGCCTATTTTTTATATACATTGTTATGTGGCGTTTTTTTTCATCCACCAATCAAGTCTGGTTTCCGCTTTATAGTTTTTTGTTGTAGGTTTGGTTTCCGCTCGTTCAATTTTCAATTCGTTCAAATTTGCCACTATTGACCAAATTGTACCGAATTTCTCTTTTTTTAAATTCAGGCATACACATTTGTCCGAAAGTATTTCTTTGGCTTTTTCCAAATCCATTTCTTTAACGGATTTTAAATTGTCTTTCAATCCGTTATATCTTTCCGTGCTTTTACTCCATTCCACTCCGCCACGGTCGAAAGGTTGCATTTCCTTTGTCTTAAATTCATTTGTTATGTAGATAAATCGTTCGTTTTTTTGAGGTGGTCTAACAATACTTTTTTGAGGTGCAGATTCTACTACTACTATCTCTCCGTTCTTGTCTGCAATCAAAAAGTTGTTAGCGGATGAAACTTTGGCTTTTTGAATTAATTCAATCGCTTGTTTTGTGTTTTCACAATCTTCTAAAATTTTTCTTACGATAAAATGAAAACTAATTCCAGTCTGGATTTCCGTTCCATCGACGAACGACATTGCAACAGACAGACCTTTTTCGTTAATTCCGTCCGAGCGACCAATAAAAACGTCCGATTGGCTTATGTACGAGAATTTGTCTTTAGGTGCTATTAGACTACTTTCTGTAAATTTTTTAAAATCGAAAAGCATATCATAATTCCGACCAATTATTGTGCTATCTCTGTTTTTGAAAGCAAACACGCTACATTGCCCAGTCGAATTGAAAACTCCAAGGCTCAATAAAAATGCACCTAACTTTTCAGGTTTGTCTTTGATTCCTTTGGCGAAACCTTCAATTTCATTGATAACTTCGGGATAGAATAATTTTAGGTCTTGATAAGATTCAAGTCCAAAATCCATTTTCTGTTTGCTAATTGTCGGAATTACGAAATTTGCTTTTTCGTATAGCAGTTTGCCATACTTTAATCCCATTCCGTAAAATTCTCCGTATAATCTTGGATGATACATTTTATCTCGTTGTTTTTTTTAATGCCACACGGTTACGGTTATCGCAAGTCGCGGGAGTAAGGACGCGGACTTGTCGGCTTAACCATTTCTTTCTTGGTTTCTAAAATTACACTTTTTCGGCAATTCCCGTTATTTGCGATTAACCGATGTTAGCAACTGACCGGTTATGGAAACGAAACAGAATCTTCAAAATTCACAATTTTTCTTCTGAGTTCTCTTTCATTTGTTAATACTCTACTTGCAGCATAAGTTAATTCTCTAAAATTTGATTGAATTAAGCTTGGATGTTTTACCAAATCAGTTCTTTTAAAGAATCTTATTTTTTTACATTTTTCGGAATTTAATATTTCTGATAATAATGTTTTATCTGTTGCTCCTAAACTATGACCTAAAATGTAAACCTCATAATTTGAAAATTTGTCAATAGCTTCACTACTAACTTTATCATAATTACTATTATTTAAATAATCGAAGGTTTTAAAGTATCTCAAAAACTCATCTTCTTCAAGCATTTTTATTTCTCGGTAATCATCATTTTGATCATTGCCATATCCAAATACTATTTTTCCAGAATCAAGATCTCCATGTATATGATTTATCTTATAATTTCCATTAAAAGTAACTTTATCTGTATATAATTTTAATGTGCTTGTGTAATTAAAATTAATGAAGTATACATTTCTAACATTGTGGAAATATTTTATGAAAAACTGTAATATTTTAGTATCAATTGAAATTTCAATTTTTCTTAAGTATTCAAGAACTTCCTTTTTAATTTCACTAAATTCTTTATTAATAATTCTTAACGGTCCATAATTGAATTGTTTAGTTTTATGTTTAATCGCTTGATTTTTAATTTCTACCAATTCTTTGAAATATTTGTTTTCTATGTCAAACCAGTTTTTATCTGTACTGGAATAAAGCTTCCCGAGTAATGAATTTTGAAGAATATTTCCAAGTATCTGATAATTCTCACATATATATTGCTTTAAATCCTCTGAATTACCATTTTTAGTGTATAGCCACAATGCATCTTCTACATTTTCATAATTGTACGCACTTCTTTTAGAAATCATCGCCTTTACAAATGGTCGGCGGAAAAATGTATTCTCATTATTCTTTTTAATAATTACATCTTCCAACTCTGGAATTATTTTATATTCAATATAATTATCTGCAAAATCTGAAAATTTAGTTTTGAATCCATTTGCTATATCAAAACCATTTCCTATTAGAACAATAATATTTTTTGATTGCATTTGTGAATGGTTTGTTGCCAACGGATTTGTATAACAATCAGTTGCAGATTGTTTAGAAACTAAGATAGCTAAAATTCCCGACTTTTATGCT
>NZ_JBLXIB010000036.1:0-6191 GCF_048269745.1 Zunongwangia sp.
TAATGTGTTGAGGTTAATTTTATTCAAACTATAGTTTATATTTTAATTACAATAAAGCTTTTAGTTTATGGCTAACGTGTTTGTATATGAAAAGTTGCATATAAATAAACACAAATTTTCGTCTTAGTAATGGTTTATGAATAAAAATAAACCCTTCAGTTAATTACTTACAAGCAATTTTTTATATACGGTGTTGGGCTTAGTTTTTTATCCTGAAATATAGTTTCCATATTTTATTTTTCTAATTAAATAAATTATAAGAGTTGAAATTAGAATACAAATTAATGTGGTTATAGGAATACTCATAATCGGGTTTGTAAATTGCCAATTTATTCCAACTTTACTTAAAAGCGTTAATGTAAGTACGTGGACTAAATAGATTCCAAAACTTTCGTTACTTATAAATAAAATTACCCTTTTAATTTTGTTACTTTTAATTTTTAAATTCTTTAAAATTAGAAAAATTCCAATAGAGCTAAGTAATACATTTGGTGTTAAGTATCCATAAAAGTATCCGGAAAATTCATTTTTTTGGTTTGTTAAATAGTATGTTCCATAAATAGTAATTCCCATTCCTACAATTGCATATATGATTGGTATATATTTATTTCTTAAAGTAAAATTAGATAAGTAATAACCTAATACTAAATATCCAATATACCCAGAAAAATTGGTCAAAGGAATATTTGGAAGATATGTCTTTAAATATGGAAGGCTATAAATTATTGTGAAAAACCATATTATCAAAAAGTAAAGTATTTCTTTATTATTTGAATGTTTAATCCATTTTCTAAGAATTGGAATAAATAAATAAAGCCCAAGTAATGTATATACAAACCATAGATGAAATTTAGCTCCATAAAATAAATTCCTTATAATCATCTTAATCGAACTGATAATCGTATAAGATTTTTCTCCCACTAAAAATTTATCATAAATTAGATAAATTACACTCCAAAAAATTAAAGGAGGTATTATTCTCCAAAATCTTTTTTTTATAAAATAACTTAATTGGTAGTCCTTACTTAATAAGAGAGCTCCACTAAGCATAAAAAAGACAGGAACACAAAAGCGAACCATTCCATCATAGAAATTTCCAATGTTCCAAATCCCCTCTGATATTTCTCCATATTTATATAGGATTGGAGATGATACGTGAAGAATAACGACTGCAATCGTAGAAATTGCCCTAATATTATCTAACCAAAGTGATTTTTTTTTCAAAACGTTTTTTAATTAAGCCCAACGTTGTTGTATATGGTTTGTTGCGTGTTTCAAGCAACTAATTTAGTAAATAATTATCGACCAAGAAAGTCCGCGAGGACTTTCGTAAGTAGGCAAGAAGCCAGCAATAAATTATATACGGTGTTGTGTTTTCGTACTTTAATTTCTGCACATTTTCTCTATTTCTAAATATTGTGAATTATATTTTTCTTTTATAAAATCAAGTAAACAAATTGATGCTTTTTTCAATGATTCTAAAGTTAATGGGTCCTCATAATTATTGAAATCCGTGTGAGTATAATCGTCTGCAATTAATTTTAAATCTAATTCAGGTTCTTTACCAAATATTAACTCAATATTTTCGGGTTTTAATTCTAGAAAATGAAAAGAACAAATTGTTTCTAAAACTTTTCTTATATCTCCTCCAATATTTTCTTCTCGCATCTCATTTGAAAATTCATATACTCTTTTTAATGATGTTAAGTATTCCGATAGTTTTCTACTATTATGAACTTTTTTTAAAAATGTCGTTTTTGATTTTTGATTTATTTCAAAATTATAGAAAACAGAATTTTTTTTATAAACATTACCAGCTAAGAAATTATAAAACTGAAGATTATGTGTTAAAACAAAAACTTGCGGACTAATTTTATCGTTCTTATTATCTAAAATTTTTCTATAAAGAGAAGGTAATGTTTTTAAAATTCTTCCCATTCCGTGTAAATAGTTGTAACTATTACTTGAAACAGGGTCGTCTATGAATAAAGTTAAATTATTGATATCTTCAAAACTTTCAATTTTTTGAATGCTAGAAGCTATAAAATATGCAAATGCAATTACCGATTTTTCTCCTTCACTTATAAAATTAGTGTTTTTAGATATATCATATACTTTTTGACTATTTGTTTTAAGTAATAAATTAAAATCACTATTAATTTCGTATTTGTATAATCCTGCGGTTTTAATTAATTCATTTACAAATTGAATTATGACCTCTTTTTTCTCTTTAGAAGGTGCTTTGCCTTTTTCTGTCTCAAGTCGTTTTTTGTCTATTTCTAGTTTGGCTAATAATTCATTTCGTTGTTCTAGAACAAAAGCATTTTGTTGTTTATAATTAAATAAAGCTAATTGAGCTATTTGTTTTCTTAATTCACTTTTTCGTTTACTTAAATCATTGATTTTTAGATTTAAAGATTGGATTTCTAGATTGTTTTTTGAATATAAATTTTGAATACGAATGAATTCAGATTTAATTTCTGAAAGTATAGTTGAAAGTTCATCCTCATTTAATTCTATAGCTTCTATTAATTTGATTTTTTTTGTTTCTAAATATTTTGATATTCGAGTTAATAATTTTTCTAATCTAGAGGAATCTATATCTCTAATAAAGTTTGATTTTTTTACTCCAATAATTTTGTTCAGTCTTTCAATTTTATTGGGTAATATTTTTAGCTGTTTGTTGTTAAATTCTATATCTTTTAAAATCGTATTTATGTCATTGATATTTATATCAATTGTATCAATAGTTTTACTTTTTAATGAATCAATGAATAAATTATATTGATTAATAATATCTGTATTTTCTAATGTTTGTCGGCAAAAAGGGCAGTTGTCACTTTTAGAGTCATTTTTATATATTTCGATTCCTTTTTTGACCCAATCCTTTGAAATTAATTTTATATGATTTTCAATTTTTGTATCTAAATCTTTATAGTCGAAAGAATTGAGTAATAGTGAAGAAATATTATCAGTTTTCAATTCATTAAGCAAAGAAAAACTAGTTTTTATGACGTCATTTTCATTAATGTCATTTATTTTACTGTAATTTATTTCTGACTCTTTTATTGATTCATTCTTTTTTATTTCATTTATAATTTTTCTATCATTAAGATTAATGAAGTTTAGAAAATCCGAAAAAGTGGACTTTTTTGCGTTGTATTTTTTTCTTAGATTTATTGATAATAAGTCTAAATCGGATTCAATTTTATCTTTTATCTCAGTTCCTTTTTTTATAGTTAAATTAATTTCAGTTTCAATTGATTTTATTGAATCATCACTGTTTTTAATTTTTCCTATGTTAATTTCTCCAGTATGATTTTTTTTAGAAAAATCATTTATTGTTATATTTTCATCAAGGAACTCTTTATTATAGACGAGAATATTATGTTTTATAGGAAGATTTAGGTTTAAGTTTGTTACCTTTTGGTTGTCGGTAAATTCAAGATTAAATTCTATATTTTCTTTTTTTTCTTGAGCTTCTAGAGATAATAAATCTTCAAATTGTGTGATAGAGAGATTATCAATTTCAAATTTTTTAAAGAATCTTGATAAGTTTGTTTTTCCACTACCGTTTAAGGCAAATATTACATTCTTTTTTAAAAAACTATCTGAATTATTAAATTCGTTCAGGTTTCTAACATTATTAATTTGATGAATTTTTATAAGCATATTAATCTTTATCAGAATGTTTTTTCAGTATGAAACACAACGGTCTCGGATATGAGTAGTTGCGTGGGTTAGCACTTAACTTTGCAAGTACACACCAAGTTGGAAATTCCGCAGGAATTTCCAAAGTAGGCGAGAACAAGCAATTACTTATAGCCATTGTTAGCTGTAGTTATTTTTCTTCTATTTTTTTAATCAATTCTTCTGTTTCTTCAGATATTTTCTGTTCTCCTCCGAAACGAACTGATTTATAATCCCCTTTTCGTTCGTCATATTTCATTTCGATTCGAGTAACGTTACATTTTCCCACTTTTTTAAACAATTTTCGGATTGTTTTAATTTGCATTTCAAAAAGGGAATCATTTTTATTATTGTCCGAGTTGAAAAATACTCCTGACAACTCTTTATCTGCATCATCGTAAATTTCAATAATCTCATCTTCCGTTAAACTATCATCGTCCATTTTTGCCTCGATATCTTTATCCACGACTGATATTATTGGGGAAAATATATAGCTATGTACAAACTGATTAATGAAAAACCTTAATTCACGTTTTTCTATTGTTGGCTTTTCTAAATCGTAGTTTTCGTCAAATCGATGATTATTCATTAGAGTTATTGGCTTTCCATTACTTGGGTAAACTTTGCATTCTAATTTCAAAGAGCTAAAATCGCTAGTCAGTTTATTTGCTTCTAAAAGTTTTCGGACTATATAAAATCCAAACATAATTTCTTTCTCAAATTTCGCATACTTTGAATCATTCCATTCTTTTTTATACTGGATTCGCTTTTTTAAACTTTTTGAAATCTTTATTAATTCCTTTCTCCAATAATAACTTTCGTGAATCATTTATACGATTGTGTTTTAATTACAGCTAACGTTTTTGTATATGGTTTGTTGCGTGTTTAAGCACCTAATTTAGCAAATAAAAACCGAATAGAAAATCCGCGAGGATTTTCGTAAGTAGGCTAGAACTAGCAATAAATTATATACGGTGTTGTAAACAGTTTTTTATTCAGTTTTTAAAATATTTTTCCTATGATATTCTAAATATTTTTGATGCTCTGTCGATATTTTAATTGTCATATTTTCATAAATTCCAAAAAGTTCATAGTTGTCTAAAAATTCAGATATTATAATTTTTCCTTCATTATCGAATGAAATTAAACCTATATCAAAAACTTTGTCCAGATTTGGTGTAAGTAAAAATCCGTTGTAGACATCAAGTTTTTCAAAGTCAGTAGATTTTTTCCAAGGTTTAATATGTGAAGCAATTAATAGAGGAATTTCTTTTATTCCAGTTACAGAACAAGATTTCCAATAATCAATTAGTTTTTTTCTATATATTCCTTGACCAATTCGACTAAGTACATAATTTTTCCTTTCGGTTTCAGTAATTTCTTTTCGGTTATTTGTATTTATTATGTCATCAGAGATACTTTCCGATTCGTAATTGTCTTTTAGGAATTCTAAATAAAGGTCAAATGCACGACTGTACATTCTGTTTCCACGAACATTTTTTTCGTAAAGTTCACTATTTGCAAAATATAATTCTTTTAATTTTTCTGTTTCACTGTAACTGTCAATTAAAAATAAATCCGTGTTACTTATATTTTGTTTTTTCAGATGATTTGAAAGTGTAGTTATTGTTTTAGAATATTTTCCAGGATTTCCAATTTGAGGTTGTGTTTTTATTAACCAAGAATGAAAAATTCTTTCCTTAATTTTCATATGTTTTCGATTTTTTTCTCAAATTGTTTACAACGGATTAGGTTATGATTTCGTTGCGGAAAAGTCCGCCAGGACTTTTCGGTTGCGGCTGTAATTTAGCAAATATTCGTGGAATTTTCGGTAGAAAATTCCGCCGCAATGAATTATAACCATTGTTACCTAATGTAGCGACACACTCAGATTGGTTTATTCTGTATTTTCAAATTGCAAATAAAGATCTCAAATTTGTCGAATTTCGCATTTTCGCATTTTTATTTTATTCAGAGTATGCAAGTGTCAATTTTAATCAATCGCGCATTAGTCAGTTTGACATTTTAAGTTAGCATTATTCAATTTTATCTTTTGAGCGTTGTATTCCGATTTTTTTTGATTTTTAGGCTTAATTTTTAAAGCAATATTCAATCAGGGTCGATTTCAAGTCAACGTAACTTTTTTAGAGTCTGCTTTTAGTCCGTTTCCATTAGTATTTTCAGTTTTTTTAGTCAAAATTTATCTTGTGTTTTATCAAATTTCGATTATAATATTTTCGCATTCAGTTCGGTTTTCAGAGCGCGGTTTTGACCATTTTTGTTTTGAAAAATATTGCTCATTTTTATCAAATATTAGTCATCTTCGATCAGTTCTTTTTTCAGCGGGAGATTGGTTTCGGAGCTATTTTAGGTAACGGTCTTGTATAACCGTCAGTTACGGTTTAAATTAGCTATTATTTTCGGATTAAACACAAGCCTTAGCAATTCCGAGTGGATTCGGACGTAGTCGAATCCGCCGTAATTGCGGTTATACATTGTTA
>NZ_JBLXIB010000037.1:0-6136 GCF_048269745.1 Zunongwangia sp.
CACAATAAAGCCTGTAGGGATATCTATGAACGAATAATAGCCAAGGGTAAAAGTAAGAAGCTTGCACTTATTGCTGTCTGTAATAAACTACTAAAACAGGCATTTGCTGTGGCTACATCAGGTTTACCATACGATGAAAATTATGCGTCAAAATTAGGATAAAATGCTTGGAAGTTAGCTTAGTTCTTTGTTAGCTGCTGGCTTTTTACTTGTTTAACTGGTTACTTGAATTTCCTCCTCCATCATCATTTCATAATGTTCTTTTCCTATCGATTCAAAAATATCTTTAAAAATATCAAAAAGTAATTGGGGTTGTACTCTACTTATTTTTTGATAATAAACACCATCCAATGTAGAAACTTTATGGCTCTCGTCATTGATTGAGGAAATAAATGCGCATTTAATATAATATTCAGGGCTATTTTGATCCTCACTCAATATAGCACTCCAAGAATCATTTCCTAAACCTAGAAAACTGGTATAGCTTTCTATAATTCTCCGCATTGTATTCGCAATAGATATATTGAAAGATGAATTTGTGGGTAAATTACTTTTTAAATCCTTGATATTAGTCCATAATAAAGAGTAGTCATCTAAAACAGCTTTATTATACTGTCCAGTAATTTCGGTTTTGTTGTTTACTTTAGACACTTGATAATGCCAAAAATCTATGCATATTGGTCTTTTGTTAAACGAGACTTCTTTATAAAAGTATATGTTATGAGTTAAAATGAAAACCTGTTTTATATTTTCATTTTTTAACGCTTTACGGTTTGGTCTATTATCGTTCCCTTTTTGCAGAATTAATTGATGGATCAATGTTGAAATTACAAATAAAGCTTGACTGTCTAAACTAGAAACTGGATTATCGATAACTATTATTTTCTATGTCATCAGTTCCAATGCATAGTTGATAAAAATAAAGGAATGAGATAAAACTTTTTTCTCCTTCACTTAAGCTTTTAAAAATGCCATCAGTATTATTGCTTCCAGGTCTTTTCAAATAATAGTGAGAAATATTATTTATTTTATCTTTTTCAGCAATTTCAAAACTTGTAAATCCGGCGTTTCTAAGAATTACATTAATATTATTTATTGCATCAGCAGTATTAACTGTTTGGCCTCTTAAACTCTCTACAGATAGTTTTAAATCCGAAACCTTGTCCTCATATTTATCTTTAAGCTCATTAGCAAGGCTATTTAATTTTGAGTATTTGAGTTTTCGATTATCAAAAGCTTGAATTTTCGCTTTGCTCTTATTAGCCATAAAAACCCATATATCCGATATTAGACCTTTTTTATTTTGATCCAGTTCAGAGAAGTTTTTATTGTTTTCTTCAATCAGTTTAATAATATTAGATAATTCCGGTTTGAAGGATTTTATTGAAGAAATATTCTTTTTCTCATTTGAGTTATCAATTTTATTCTCTGCTAAAAAGTCTCGAATTTTTATATAGAGGTTAGAAACCTTATTATCTGGATTGAATGAATTTTGAATTTTTAAAATATTTTGTAATAAAGAGTATGAGGCTTCATTATATCTATTTAGAAGATCCTCAATTAGACTAATTTTTTCTTTATAAGTTTTATCAAAGTATTCATTAAATTGATTTCTTAACTCATCGTCAATGGTTTCTTCTTGACAAAATGGACAAACTGTATTTGTTTTTTCAAGGTATTCGATACCTTTTTCAATCCAATTTCTATTATTGAGCATTTCAATTAATGGAGCGATATTAACATCCTCATTTCCTACGATGATTTCTCCTAAAAGAGGTTCAAGTTGAATTTCGATCCTTCTTATATTCCTGTAAATCTTGGGATCTATGGATGAGGAAATTTCCGAAATTTCATTTTCGTAAAGAGAATTATATCTATCAGTTAAATTCTGGATTGTTAGCGGTTTTGTTGGATTTTTTAAAATCTCTCTTAACTTTTCTAGATGATTTGGTTTACTCTTTTTATGAGCTAAAGACAATTTTGAAAAGGATAGAAAACTATTTCTTTTTGACCAACAGTAATTTAAAAGTTCAGTTTTCTTTTTATTTTGATCTTCCAGAAGTTTAGAAAGCAGTTTCTCTTTTCTTGTTTTTTCTTTTTCTAAATTAACTATTTTGCTTTCCGTTTTCTCAATTTTTGCGTCTATTGTTTCATTGGCTTCATTTAAAGAGAAAACACCTTTTAAGAATCGATCTTTATTGAAATTTTCTTGAATAAAATTTTCATAAAATACTAAAATATGATGGTTTTGTTCGTCATATCCATTTTGAACGCAATCATCAAACTCATTTGTTTTTTCGGAATCATCAAGACTTACATTATGAAGATATCGAGCTATTGTTGACTTTCCAGATCCGTTATGACCAAAGAAAAAATTTACTTTCTTTAAATCATTTAACTCACACCCAATATTTGGATCATACGATGCGACGTTTTTAATTAAAAGTGATTCAATCATAAATTATTCTAGAATTTTTATAAAAGCTTGCAGCTAACGGTTTTGAGTATGGCTAGTTGCGGACTTTTTTAGCCAGGTTCTGTCCGTTTGAAATAAAGATAGCCAAAAACATTGAATATCGATTAAGTACTTAGCCGCAATTAGCTATACGCATTGTTATGCATCGTTTTTGGTCTAAGTTTAATATTTTATCCATTTATCTGAAATCATAATTTTTCTAAGTAATCAGTTAGATCTGAAACTTTACCAAAAATCTTATCTATATTTCCATTTTGATTTATAACGAGATGTCGAGGATACGCATTAAGATTTAATTGATTCTCAATTAGATTTCTTTGTTCAGCAGCTACTTTATAATTGAATTCTGTTTTTTCTAAAAAATTTTTCAAATCATTCTCATTATCTAACGCTAAGCTTAAAAAAAGATAATTAGTATTATCTTTATATTTATTGACTAATTTGTTCAATTCGGGTATTTCTTGAACACAAGGTTTACAGGCTATAAACCATGTTTTGATTATAGTTATTTTCCCTACTAAACTTTCATTATTATATATCGTTCCTTCTAAATCTGTTAATTCAAAATCAGGAAATTTGTTTCCTTCCTTTTTATATAATTTATAAATTTCGCTCGAAAAATTTTTAATTGTAGAAGAAATTTCTTTATCTACCTTGGATGATAATTTATAGAGCTTATAAGTTTTTACATTATCCGTTTTCATTTCCACTGGAATATATCTACCAGTAGTCAATTTTCTTAAAAATTCTTCTTTTGATATTGATTGAAATTTATCATCTAAAGCACTAAAATCTGATTCAAGACTAATATCATTATAATGATAAGTCCACCAATTCATAAAACTTGAAGTTAGATTTTTAGTATTTGTAACAGGCTGAATATTTTTAATTGATACCGGCTCAGTTTTTCCAGAGTCATTTTTACAGCCTGTAAAAAAGAAAATAATAATTGTTGTAATGAAAATATTTCTCATAAGAATTTTTAAATTAGAATCTCCGTTGAAAATGATGCATAACGGTCCAGTATAACCGTCAGTTACGGGATTAAAGTTAGTATTTTTCGGTTAAGAACTGACGCTAGCAATTCCGAGTGGATTCGGACGTAGTTGAATCCGCCGTAATTGCGGTTATAGATTGTTACCTACAGTTTTTATTTTACAAGTATTTTCTTAAATATTCAGCAGTAGCAGATTTTTTGTGATTTAATAATTTTTCTACTGTTCCTTCAAATATTACTTTTCCGCCATATTTTCCTGCACCTAAGCCCATATCAATAATCCAATCGGCTTTGGAAATAATATCTAAGTTATGTTCAATGACAATAATCGTGTTTTTTTGGTCAACAAGCCTGTTGAGTATCAACATTAATTTTTCGGTATCAGAAGGGTGTAATCCTGTACTTGGTTCATCCAATACGATTATATTGTATTCATTATCAAGTTCTTTTGTTAATTTTAAACGTTGTCTTTCACCACCTGATAAAGTATTTAATCGTTGCCCCAATTTAAGATAGTCTAAGCCTAATTCGATTAATAAATCGAATTCCTCCATAAAGTCTGTGTTATTAAAAAACGATTTTGCTTCTAAAGTTGTCAAGTCTAAGACTTCTGTAATATTTTTATCTTGATAGGTGTAATTCAATACTTTTGGCTGAAAACCACTGCCATTGCAAACTTCACAAGGAGCTACTACATCGTCCATAAAGGCTAAATCTATTTTTTTTACTCCAAGACCTTTACAGTTGGTACAACCTCCTTCGCTATTACTGCTAAAAAGTTTGATGCTCACATTGTTAGCTTTAGCAAATAAGCGTCTTATTTTATCAGAAAGGCCTAAATAGGTCAATAAATTAGATTTTGAACTGCCTCTAATCTGTGATTGATCAATAATTTTAGTTTTTGGATATTGTGTTGGTAGTACCTTGCTAATAAGCGTACTTTTCCCTGATCCCGCAACACCTGTTACGACAGTTAAGAGATTTGTGGGAATCGCTACGGATACATTGTTTAGATTGTATAAATTGGCATTAGAAACTTTTATAGTGTCTTTTATTTCTCTTGGATTCTGATTGATTTCCCTTTGATGTGAAAAATATTGACTTGTTTTGCCTTTTGAATTTTTTAAGTTTTGAAAATTACCTTCATAAATAATTTCACCACCGTTTACACCCGAAAGTGGTCCTAAATCTACAACATGGTCAGCTAATTTTATCAAATCTGGGTCATGCTCAACAATTAGAACGGTATTGCCTTTTTCTTTTATCTGCTGAATAATTTGAGAGATATGGTCCAAATCTTTTGGATGCAGTCCAATGCTTGGTTCATCAAATATGTACAACAAGTCTTCTAAGCTATTCCCCAAATGCCTTACCATTTTAATTCGTTGCGATTCGCCACCCGAAAGGGAAGTGGTTACTCTGTCTAAGGTCAAGTATTGAAGACCAATGGTAACCAGGTTTTGCAGTTTTTTTGTCAGTTCGTTGATTACGGTTTGGTAAATATCGGATGAAATGGATTGCATAAACAACAATAAATCATCAATTGGTAGGGAACTACAATCGGCAATATTTTTACCCTTAATTTTGCAAGACAAAATTTTACCATTCAACCGTTTACCCATACAGTGAGGACAAACTTCAGTGGTAATAATTTTCTGCAAATCTTTTTTTCGACGTTTTTCCTCTTTCGAATTCCTATTTAGGAAACCTCTTTCAATTCTTGGTAAAACTCCTAAATATTTTACTGTTTTACCCCAATCTTTTGAGGGGTTTTTGGGTTTATGTTCTTCCGAATGAAGCAATAAATCCCATTCTTCATCGGTATAATCCTTCAGTTTTTTGTCATTATCGAAATACCCTGAATCCACATAACGCAACCAACGATAGCCTCCAGGTTGAAAAGTAGGAAATTGGATGGCCCCTTCATTTAATGATTTATTCTTATCAAATAATACTTGTGTATTTATACTGTTGATAACGCCTAAACCATTACAGTTAGAGCACATTCCTTGCGGATGATTGAAAGAAAATATATTTGAATACCCAACAAAAGGTGTACCTATTCTAGAAAAAAGTAATCGTAATGAAGCATAAATGTCTGTTGCCGTTCCAACAGTTGAGCGCGCATTTCCGCCTAAACGCTGTTGGTTGATGATAACAGGAACGTTGAGATGTTCTATTTTATCTACCTCGGCCACGCCAAATCGTAACATCCGATTTCTTGCAAAACTATTCTGGGTTTCATTGATTTGGCGTTGGGCTTCTGCTCCAATAGTTTCAAAAACCAAAGATGATTTTCCCGAACCAGAAACTCCCGTAAATACATTTATTTTATTCTTTGGTAATTCTAAAGTTAGGTTCTTTAGGTTATTTTGTCTTGCTCCGGTTATTTTTATTTTTTTCATTTCTTCATTAAAATTGCTCCAATTTCTTATGATTGAATTGGGCAATATCTATTTGTTTAAATTGCAGGTAACGGTTAGTATATGAAAAGTAGGCGATTTTGAAACACCGAACTTTCGGTTAAGGAAAAAGTTTGATTCAAGCCAAAACCCTTTATTTTACTACTATTCCGCCTATTTTTTATATACATCTTAAGTTTGATGTTCATTAATTTTATAGTATAAATCAGAAAGAACAAAGAGAGGATTAAGGTTAAGGTA
>NZ_JBLXIB010000038.1:0-5593 GCF_048269745.1 Zunongwangia sp.
ACCATATAAAAACCACTACCATCCTCTTTTCTTAAAATGTGAGGATCTCGAACACCACCACTGCGACTTATTGAATCTGAAGCTATGATAGGTTCGTTATTGTTTAACGCATAAAAGTTATAACCGTCTTCACTTATCGCATATCGTATAGCTTCTTCGCCATCACCATTGCCAGTAAAATAGGTGAATAAATAAGCCGTGTTTTCCTTTTCTTTCTTTCCATCAGCACAGGAGGATATTAGAGTAGAAAATAATAACAACACAAAAAAACGTGACTTAAATAAGAAATTGACATTCATAGTGGTTAGATTTTCAGATTTTACTATTTAAGTGTTAAATATACACTTTTTAATTAAATTTGAATACTTAATCTTTAAGCTTTGTAATTACAATGCCCAATTATCTTTCCATCGAATTACGGGCTTTTCGTTTTCCCATTCGAGAGGCAACCAGATATAACGACCATCGATATGATTTTTGGGCTTCCAACGATCTGCCATAAATATAAACTCATCTTCTTTTCCCTGTACCGGTAGAATAAATGTACTTTGCGAAAAGAATGTTTTATCTGCATACTTTCCTCTTGCAGGGTTTCCTAGTTTCTCCCATGGCCCCATAATAGATTTAGCACGGAAAGATCTTGCTGCATTTGGTTCCCAACCGGTTAAACCAGAGGTGATCATATAATAATACCCATCTCTTTCAAAAACTGCTGGTGCTTCATTTTGCCCACCAGGTTGCACACGTACCCATTCTCCTGTAAAATTGAGGTAATCGTCAGTTAATTTTGAAATATGCAAGGTTTGATTTTCTTCGGAAGAAGTGATGTGATATGCAATTCCATCAGTATCAATATAAATTGTCATATCACGAGACATTTGCCCTTTTTCAAAATCACGTCGAACAAACATGCCTTCGTTTAAAGCTTTTCTCCATTTTGGTGTCCACCAATCTTCTGGGTCGCCACCTTTTGGAGTTTCTTTCCATGCTTCTTTGAAATTTTTTGGCCATTTCCCTGAATTGGGACGATACGATTTTAGATATGTAAATGGGCCAGTGGGAGAATCACTAACGGCCACTCCGGTTCGGGCTGCAGCATAGCCTTGTCCTTTTAATTCCAAATGAAACCACATTACATATTGCCCTGTTTTTTCATTAAAAACTACTTTTGGACGTTCCATCACGCTACCTGAAGTAATTTCAGAATCTGGATCTTTAGCTACTGAAAGAGCTACTCCCTCATTTTCCCAATTATATAAATCCTTCGAAGAATATACCGTGATACCAACTCTCGCTAAACTAGATTTCCCTTTGTGCTCACCATACCAATAATATGTACCATCCTTAAACATGATACCACCACCGTGAGCATTAATGTGATTACCATCAGTATCTTTCCAGATTTCTCCCGGATAAAAAGAACTATAGTTAGGAGCTTTAGATTGTGCCTTTAAATTAATATTCAACAGCAGCACAATTAGAACAATAATATATTTAAATTTCGGGTTTTTCATTTGTGCTAGTGGTAATTAATATGCATGATCTATAGGAATGGCTTCTCCATTCCATATTTTCTTTTGAGTCCATGGTTTTGCAGCAGCGGTCCAAAATTCATCTTCTGGAGAAAGTCCTAACACCAGAAAAGCTTCTGTACTTAAATATAGGCTTCCGGTCGAAATATAGCCTTCGCCAATATTATTTTCATGACCTACAAGTCCCACCTGAAGCCAACCTTCCTTATCAAAAGTTCCTTTAGCTTCGATTTGTATTTTAATGACAGCATATAAAGCAGATCGAACTTGAGAAGGTGCTATTTCCTTAGCTAAATTTTTCCATAGCGCAACTTGCGAAAGTGATTGAAATGCTCCAAAACGATAAGCTAAAGATCTACCAATTGGTGGATAAGTTCCGCTAGGAGAAATTAACCGCTCTTGAATACTAGCATATCTTTGCGCTCGTTGTTGTACTTTTTTAAAATCTTCTTTTCGACCAACTCCGGCTTCATCCATTGCTTTTAGGATATCTAATAACATTGGCTGAATTACAAAACTATTATAGTAATCCCAGTGAAAATTTGGCCCATCACCGTACATTCCGTCGCCCAGATACCATTCCATATGCTTGTTTACAGGATAGGAAAGTCGAACCATATCGGCGCTTCCATCAAATTTCAGTAAAGCGGCTTCAACCATCCCCGTAAATAACAACCAGTTACTGTAATAAGGTTCTATATCACGAGAAGATTTTAATGCTTTTATGACGTTCTCTTTTGTTTGTTCAGAAAGTGGCTCCCACAACTGTGTTGGCGCTCTAAGTAATCCCTGAGCAAAAAAAGCGGCATCTACTAAAGGCTGGCGATCTTTATTGAAATTCATAAAGTCTGCCGACTCAGGATCGGTTGCTTTATCGATCGCTTTTTGAGCTAATTCAATATATTTTCTTCTAACTTTTCCTTCTTTGGTATTATCTGCACCAAGTTCTAACCAAGGAGCAATTCCAGATAATGTTCTACCAAAAGCTTCAAGATAAGTTACGTGAGTACGATCGTCCCATGCTCCCGGCGAACGTTCTATTGGCATATTTTCTTTTAATTTTCCTTTAGCAAGATTGCTTAAAACCGGATCGGCTATTTTCACTAAAGAATTCACATAGAATTCTCTTACTTCTTTAGGAGCAGGTTGATCTACTTTTTGAGCGTTTATACTGAAACTCAAAAAAATAAAAATTAGCAGAAAACTAATATTAGATAATTTAGACATAATTTATTTTTTCTGATACACTCTTACATAATCTACTTCGTACGTTCTCGGAAACGATGTATTAGAAGGGTCGCCACCATTGCCACCGATAGCAAGATTGAGTAAAATATAATGTGGTTGATGAAATGGATTAAATCCGTCTGGGTTTTTAGTGGTAGCCAGATCTATCGTGTTTAGTAATTCGTTATCTAGATAGATCTTTATAAAATCTTTAGTCCAATCCATTTTCCAGATATGATATTCCTCTGCCCAATTTGGATCCTTTTCAATGAATTTTGAGAAAGGAAGTTTCTCACTATCCCACGAGACGTAAGAAGTTTTTCCTTTCCAGGCGACATTAGCTAAAATTGCAGGTTTTTGATCGACCAGATAATATTCCATCACATCGATCTCTCCATTAGAAGGCCATCCTTTTTCTATGCCAAGTGTCCAGATCGCCGGCCACATACCCATAGAAGTGTCAATCTTTGCTTTTACTTCTAAAATACCAAATTGGAAATCGAATTTTCCTCTAGTATTTATGCTTGCTGAAGTGTATTCTGCTAACTTCCGGTTTAATTTCCAATTCTTACTTTCTGGCTGATATTGATGATTTTTAACCGATTCTTTTTTTCCTGAAATCACCAGTTTTCCATTTTGAATTTTGGCATTTTCAGATTGGTACCATTGTAATTCTTCATTTCTAACAAAACCATTTTCATAAGACCAAAACTTGGTATTTGGTTTAGTTCCGTCTTTAAATTCATCGCCCCAAACCAATTTATATCCTTCGGGTGAAGTAGCTTGTTGAGATATACAAGTATGAATACTTGCAATTAAAAAAAGATATTTAAAATTATATAAATTCAAAAGATATATTTAAAAATTGTATAATCATTCAATCTCTATAAAGGGTTAATAATAAACAAAATAGATTTTTATCTCTAATTTTAAAGAGCTAGTCTTGGGGATAATTGAACAACTTTCCCTTATCAGTTAAGGGAAAGTTTATGTGCTTATTTTACTAAAATTAATATTCGGCTTCCTTTTGTTGATAATATTTTTTCAACGTAAAAAAGGCCTTCTTTTTATTTCCTTTATCATCTATTAAACCTTTTCTATTCCAACCCTCCTGATAAATTGGATTATTTCGTCTTGGAGATCTAAAATCTGCTAAAATCCAAGGAGACATCCCCGTATAATTATCGGGCATCTGCTTCATCATTTTAATAGTTTCTGTATAATACCATTCTTGAAATTCTTCACTCCATCTGGTTTCTTTATCTCTGTGTAAACCTCCTTTTGCGCCAGCACCTGTTTCACTAAAAAATAAAGGTTTATTATAGGCAGTCTCCCATTTTGAATTTTCTTTTGCATGAGGTAAATCGCCGTACCATCCTAGATATTCATTAACTGAAACAATATCGGTATATTTCCCTAGCGGATCATTGATATAATTCTTACCGCTATTATATCCAACCTCTAATGCGGCAGAGACCAGCCTGGTATCATCAATCCTTTTGGCATCTTCAATAAGCATTTTCATAAAGTGAGTTCTAGTTTCGCTAACCGGAGTTTCATTTCCTACCGACCAGATTATTACCGATGCCTTGTTTCGATCTCGAATAATCATTTCTTCTAATTGCTTTTTAGCTTTTTCAAGGACCTTTTGGCTTGCAAAATCAATGGTCCAATACACAGGTATTTCACTCCATACTAAAACGCCTAAAGAATCAGCCATTCTAGTCATATATTCGTTATGCGGATAATGAGCCAACCTAACCATATTAGCATTCAAATCTTTCACCCATCCGAATAACTGCTCAGCATCTTCTTTATTTTTAGCTCGCCTTACATCTTGTGGAATTTCTTCATGAATACTTATTCCTCGTAGAAATATTTTCTCTCCATTTAATAAAATATCGGTTCCCTTTACGTCAATTTTTCGAAATCCGATTTTATCCTGAAGACTTACATTCCCAAAACTAAAGTTTACCGTATAAAGTTTAGGATTTTCAGGCGACCATAATTCAATATTTTTAGCCTCAAACTTAAAATCAGTTTCAGTTCCTTGTATTTTAATAGTTTTTTTAAACTTTAATTCAGGAATCTCGATTGTCACTTTTTCTTCGGAAGCTTTATTGAGTTTTATACTACCTGACAGCTCAAATCGTCGTTTTTTAATTGCATTTTTGATATCCTGATGTCCTTCTAACTGTAATGCATACTGTTGAATGAAATTTGGAGGAGTTATTATTAATTTCACATCTCTAGTTATGCCTCCATAATTCCACCAATCGGTATTTACAGTCGGAATTTCTTCCAAATGACGTTTATTATCGACTTTTACAACCAGATAATTATCTTTATCTTGAAGTAAATCTACTGGGACCTCAAAATTAAAAGGTGTAAATCCTCCTTTATGTGTTCCCAATTTCTTACCATTTAAGTAGACATGAGCTTCATAATTTACTGCTCCAAAATATATAAAAAGACGTTCGTTTTCGGCTAATTTGGGTTTATCAAAACTACGTTGGTACCAAACGGTACCTTCGTAGTATTTAAAAACGTCATCTTGCGAATTCCAATCGCCCGGAACCTGAATCGAATATTTATCTGAATACCCATGCTCCTTTCGATCTGTTTTATTTTTCACTTTAGGATTATTCCAATACGCTTCTGGATCATTTTGATTACGTTCTTTAAAACGATAATTATAAAATCCAGTTTCATAGGGATCTATGATATAATGCCAAGTTCCATTAAGTGAAATTTGCTCTCGATTTTGTGTATTTATAATTAGATTTTCTTGAGCAGTTACGCTTAATCCAATCAGAAATAAACAATAAACAGTA
>NZ_JBLXIB010000039.1:0-5257 GCF_048269745.1 Zunongwangia sp.
GTGAAACTGTTTATGGAAATATTGGACAGGACTTGATTCAAAAATTTGACACAATGATTATTAATTTTGATAAAATGTTTATCAGATTTAAATAAAAAAGTACTGTTACCAACAATAAATATAAGTCATTTGGCAGATGCTGATAAATTTAAAAATTAGTAAATTTAATAAAATGTATAACGATTTGATACGGTGGAGCTTTGAAATGCCAAACGCCCTATATTTTAAACGTTAGGCAATATTAAAAACGACCACAATATTAAATGACAAAAAGAAAATCACTTTCTAAAAAAGTACGTTTTGAGGTGTTTAAAAGAGATAAATTCCAATGTCAATATTGTGGAAAAAAAGCACCTGATGTAGTACTAAATGTTGACCACATAGACCCAGTAGCTAATGGCGGAACAAATGAAGTAATCAACCTTATCACGAGTTGTTTTGATTGCAACCAAGGCAAAAAAGCCAGATTACTTTCAGATGATACTGTTATTCAAAAACAGCGTAAACAATTAGAATTAATTCAAGAACGTAGAGAGCAACTTGAATTGATGCTCGAATGGAAAAAAACACTAACAGAATTTGAGGATGAAAAAGTAACGATGGTAAGTGATTATTGGGCTTCAATGATGAATCCATACTCGTTAAACGAAAATGGGCTTAAATCTTTAGAGAAGCTAATCAAGAAATTTCCGATTGAGGACATTTTGGAGGCTATTGATATCGCTAATGAAAAATACCTAGTCTTTGATGAAGAGGGCAATATAACTAAGGAAAGTGTTGAAGAAGCATTTGACAAAGTTGGCGGAATTTGTGCCCTGAAAAATATGCCTGAACTCAAGAAGAAGATGGCATATATAAAAGGTATTTGTCGTAATAGATTTTCATATTGGGACAATAAAAAGGGTTCTATAATTTTAAACAATTATGTTAACGCGTTAAAAGAAGCTGATTGGTCAGATGAACGAATAATACAAGATTTAGAAAATGAGGTAATTCCAAAATCTATTGAATCTAAAAATTGGTCGCAATGGAGAGGTCTTATAGAACAATGGACTGACGACATAATTAATTGGTCGAATAACACGACATCAGAACAGGAAGAAGAAATAAAAGAATTTCCATACGAAACTTTGGAAATGCATACACATATGTTTTTCTCTGAAATTAGAGATGTAATTAGTGCATTAAAATTCATAGGACAAGCCTTTCCAGAATTTGACAATAAAAAGTTTCAAATGTCAATTTATAAAGACTTGGAAACAATACTTTCAATGGAAGGAATGGAACAAACGGAATTTAGCAAGTTTATATATTCTTGCGATTCAATTAAATTCTTTAAAATTCCTGATGATATTGAAAATGAGGAGTTTGGTATGCTGACAAAATTGAGCTATTTTGCTGAGGAGCAAGTTGAAAATGTGCTTAATGAATTAAACCTTGAAAGAACAGGATATTCGGAAAAAGACAAAAAGGTTTTGAGATTATTAATAAAAGAAAAAATAAATAACATTGCCTAACAATGGCTATAAGTAATTGCTTGTTCTCGCCTACTTCTGAAAATCCTTGCGGATTTTCAGTTTGGTGCAAACTTGCAAAGTTAATTGCTAAACCACGCAACTACTCATAGCCGAAACCGTTGGCAACAAGCTGAATAAAAATTCGAAAATCATAAAAGCAACTGAAAATGATAATTTTGTACCTTTGATAAAAAGCTAATAAAATGGATTTACAAACGAGAAAATTAGAACTTATTCAGGAATTTTTGAAAATTCAAAGTGAAGATGTCATCTCACGTCTGGAAAAGATTTTAAAAAAAGAAAACAAAAAATCTGGACACGAAGATTTTAAGCCAATGACAATTGATGAGTTTAATTCTCGAATTGACCAGTCTATGGAAGATTCAAAAAATGGTCGATTAATCGAAGCGAGTGAATTAAAAGCCAAAATTGATAAATGGAACTAAATTTATTCTGGACTGATTTTTCTCAAAAAGAGCTCGAAAAAATCTATGAATATTATCGAGAAAACGCAGGAATAAGAGTTGCTAAAAATCTTGTTAACGGAATTTATAATGAAACACTAAAATTAAAAATTCAGCCGAGAATCGGACAAGAAGAAGAAATTTTAAAGAACAGAAAACAAGAATTTAGATATTTAGTTTATAAAAATTATAAAGTCATTTATTGGATTAACGAAAAAGAAAACCGAATTGAAATCAATGATGTTTTCGATACTCGACAAAACCCAACAAAAATCAAAAGAACAAAATAAAGCCAGTTGCCAACAACGTATAACAACAATTGCGGCTTTGTATTCTGCGGACACAACAGCGCAAGCATAAAAGTCAGGGATTTTAGCTATCTTAGTTTTTAAACAACCCGCAACTGATTGTTATACAAACTCGTTAGGCATAATGCAAAAAAACAAAAAACAACTATGATTTCGATTTTTTTAAGCTACCCAAAACCATTTAATTCGGAACAAGAAAAGTTCATCACAACAATAAAAGAATATCTAAAACAAAGAGGATTTGAACCGAGAACTTTAGGTGTTACTGATTATGATATGGATGAACCATTAACTGCTATTAGGAGGTTAATGTTGGAATCAAATGGACTTTTGACAATAGCGTTTAAAAGAACATTAATTGAGAGTGGAAAAGGTAAACCAAATAGCGATATTGGAGAAATTCAATATGATTTATCTAATAAATGGATTACAAGCCCTTATTGCCAAATTGAGCCTGCTATGGCATTTCAGATTGGACTGCCAATATTGATATTGAGAGAAGAAGGAGTTATAGCTGATGGAATTCTTGAGAGAGGTGTAACCGGAACTTACTTACCAGAGTTTGATTTGTCGAAAAGTGTATCATATCTTGATAATAAAGAATGGCAACAAATTATTGGAAAATGGGAAGGATTCGTAAGAAAAGTAGTGGACACTAAAGGTTATCCACCTAAACTATATTAACAAGCACTATGCCTAACACCGTATATAATTTATTGCTAGTTCTAGCCTACTTACGAAAATCCTCGCGGATTTTCTATTCGGTTTGTATTTGCTAAAATTAGGTGCTTAAACCACGCAACAAACCATATACAAACACGTTAGCAGCAAGGCTGAAGAAAAAAATGGCACAAAACAGTGAAACATACAACAAT
Source organism: Zunongwangia sp. (assembly GCF_048269745.1). NCBI lineage: Bacteria > Pseudomonadati > Bacteroidota > Flavobacteriia > Flavobacteriales > Flavobacteriaceae > Zunongwangia > Zunongwangia sp. Next base: position 3,165 of record NZ_JBLXIB010000039.1, read on the forward strand.
TTCAGGATAGCTGTTCCGACAGAGTATAAAAACGTATTTTCTCATTTCTATTTTGCCGAAAATCAATCCAACGAAACTATAACAAAAACTTTATTGCCTTCTTACCAAACCATTTTGATTTTCAATTTCGGAACAAAAGCATTGCTCAATTCGGAACAAAACACACAAATAGAAATTGACAAATGCATTATATTGGGAACAATAAGAAAAGCGTTTGATTATTTGTTACCACCACAATCAAAAATTTTGGTTGCTAACTTCGAAAACGATGCGTTTTATCGGTTTTTTGGCAATGTTTCACTTGCTAAAAATTTACCAATAAATCCTGATGAACTGTTGAACGAAAATTGCTTTACGTCATTGTGGTATGAACTCAATAAAATTGATAATGTAGACTCGCAAGTAAACTATATTCTTGAGTTTTGTAAGCCCTATTTACAACCACGCGACAAAATTGCCGAACAATTAATAAATTTTACGGAACAATCGTTAAATCCTATCAAAGCAATTGCCAGCGACAATAACCAAACAGCGCGAAATATCCAAATCAAACAAAAACAATACTTCGGGTACTCTGCAAAAGAAATTAACCGCTACCAACGATTTTTAAAAGCAATTAAATATATTGAGAACATTGCTTCAAAAGCTTCAAAGGAAGATTGGTTTTCTATCATCAACGATTGTGGTTACTACGACCAAAGCCAACTCATTAATGACTTTAAATATTACCTTAATCTGAGTCCGACAAAATACTTGAAATTCCAACAAGACATTTGTAGTCCCGTAAACTAACTTTCGTTTTCTTACAATTTTAGTGAAAAACGGCATTCTACTTTTGCTCTATCAAATAAAAAAAGTAGAAAATGAAACATTTAATTATTTACGCACATCCAAATGCACAGAGTTTGAATGGGCATTTAAAACAAGTAGTTGTAGAACACCTTAACAAAAACGGACACCAAGTAAAAGTTAGGGATTTATACAAACAGAATTTTAATCCTGTTCTTTCATTAGAAGATATGGAAGGACAGCGAAAAGGACAGGTCTATGAAGATGTGAAAATTGAACAAGATTATATTGATTGGGCAGATGTCATTACATTTATCTACCCGATTTGGTGGACAGGTTTACCTGCTATAATGAAAGGTTATATTGACCGTGTTTTTAGTTATGGTTTTGCTTACCGATATGACCAAGGTGTTCAAAAAGGGCTACTTGTAGGCAAACAAACCGTCATTATCAATACGCACGGAAAATCACATACTGAGTATTGTGATTTGGGAATAGATAAAGCTCTTAGACTTACATCAGACAAGGGAATTTACATATACTGTGGTTTAGATGTAAAACAACATTTCTTCTTTGATAAAGCGGATAAAGCAAATTCAGAAACTATTGAACAATGGACTACACAAATAAAAAACCTTTTTTCAAAATGATATATATTTTTAAAACTTCGGTTACGACTAAAAAATTAGTAAAACAACTAAAGCCTCAACTTGATAATATCTGTATCGATGGAAGTTGGAATTTTGACCTTGAAGACTTCGATAAAATTTTACGCTTAAATGTAAGCAAGAAGGTAAAAGAAGAAACTATATCGTTCCTGAAATCACAAAATATTCTTTGCAACGAATTACATTAATAATTTTAATTCAAAATAAGATGAAACAGACAAAAATATCTTTTGACAAATCGGCTTACAGTCCTATACTTTTCAAGAGTTATAAAATAACCAAGAAAATACTGAAATATAGTTTGTATATTATAGTACTATATTTTGCTTTCCGAGGGTTTATGGATTGGAAATAACAAGATGGAAGCCCGTGCTGCTAACAACGTATATAACAAATAGCTACGTCTTTTCTAAACCGAAAATTTTGGTATATTTGGTTAGTCGCCAAATCTTTTGATTTGGCTTTTTGAACTAAAAATTAAAAATCAAAACGCAAAAGTTTTGGCTTGTGAAGAACTGAAAATTAACTCATTTTTGCTCGCTACTTGCCATATACAATCACGTTGTACAACATACCCAAAATGAACAAACTGCTGACAATTTCACTTCTGATTTTCTTATTTCTGTCTTGTAAAAA